>NZ_JBEZMO010000015.1:0-221280 GCF_040652655.1 Streptomyces sp. NPDC048191 | reverse complement strand
CTGTGGGGCGCGGCCACCTTTAAGGTCGCGGCCCCCATCTGCGTATCGTCAGTGATCGTGTCCGAGGGGGGACTTGAACCCCCACGCCCGATAAAGGGCACTAGCACCTCAAGCTAGCGCGTCTGCCATTCCGCCACCCGGACCAGGTGTCTGTCGCCTGGGCGGGGGTGCTCCCCGCGGCGACATGGACAACAATACCAAGGTTTCGGAGTGCGTTTCACCTGCGTATCCGTCCCGTGAGTGGTGGCCCGGACCGAACCGGGCCGCCGGATCAAGGCCGGATACGGACGGCGAGATCCCGTGCACAGGTGGTGAGGATCAGGGCATGAGCTGGTACTCCGGGAAGTTGCCCGGCAGACGCTCACCCGCCGGCCCCCGGGTGACGGCACGCACCAGAAGCTCGCCGCCGACGAAGGCTCCGCGCCAGGATGCGCCGAACCCGCCGAACAGCTCGTCGCGGTCACCGCGGGAGCGGGGCACGCCGTGCCCGGTCTTGAAGGCGCGGATCTGCGGGGCGAGCCGGTCGTAGGTGGCCCGGTCGTCCGTGGCGAGTGTGGCGACCAGCGCACCGTTGGACGCGTTCATGGCGGCCAGCAGCTCGGCCTCGGTGTCGACCAGGACGATCGTGTCGACGGGGCCGAAGGGTTCCGCGTGGTGCAGCGGGGAGGACGGCGGTGGGTTCAGGAGGGTGACCGGGTGGACGTAGGCGGAGGTGTCCTGGCCCGGCAGGAACCGTCTGTCGTCGGGGCGGCCGCGGTACAGCGGTACGGCGCCCCGCTCCGTGGCCTCGGCGACCTGGTCGGTGAGCTCCTTGGCCTTGGCGGCGTTGATCAGCGGACCGAAGTCCAGCTCGGGTAGGGGGTCGGCGGGGTCGGCGACCGCGAGGGGATGGCCGACGCGGACGGAGCGGACCGCGGGCAGGTAGGCGGCCAGGAACGCGTCGAAGAGGGACCGCTGCACCACGAACCGCGGGTAAGCGGTGCAGCGCTGTTTTCCGTAGTCGAAGAGCTTGGGGATCACGGCGGTGAGCCGCTTCCAGTCGGAGAAGTCCCAGATGCCCCAGGTGTTCAGGCCCTCCTGTTCCAGGATGTGCCGTTTGCCGAGGCCGGCGACCGCGGTGGCGACGTCGGCGCCGGTGTCGCGGCCGCCGACGAAGGACACGCAGCCGATCTCCGGTGCCCGCACCAGGGCGTGGTTGAGCTCACGGCCGCTGCCGCCGACCAGCGTGAGGGGCACCCCTTCGCGGGCGGCGAGCGCCGTGGCGAGGGTGAGGCAGGCCACGCCGCCGTCGGTGGGGGTCTTGGCGATCACCGCGTTGCCCGCGAGGGCCTGCACGAGGGTGGCGTGCACGAGCACGCTCATCGGGTAGTTCCAGCTGGCGATGTTGGAGACAGGCCCGTCCAGCGGGGTCCGGCCGGCGAGCATCGGCCCGATGCCGTCGACGTACCAGCGCACGCCGTCGATAGCCCGGTCCACGTCCGCGAGGGCGAGCCGCCACGGCTTGCCGATCTCCCAGACGAGCAGTAGGGCGAGCAGGTCGCGGTGCGCGGTGAGCGCGTCCAGGGTGGCGCTGGTCCGCGCCCGCCGTTCCGGCAGCGGGATGTGCCGCCAGGCGCGGTGTTGGTCGAGGGCGGCGCGCACGGCCTGCTGGGCGGTGGCGCCGTCGAGGCGCGGGGCCCCGGCTATCGGGGTGCCGTCGACCGGGGTGGTCGCGGGGAGCGTGCGCCCGTCGGGGCGCCAGGCGGCTCCCCAGAGGTTCAGGACACGGTCGTCCCGGAAGGCCTCGGGCGCGGCGGCCAGGCAGCGCCGCCACGCGTCGGCGTAGGCCGTGCCCGGTTTGAGGAATGCGGGGGGCGGGGGGTCGGCGGACGGAGGGTTCGGGGTGAGGGTGGGTGCCATGCGTCAGCTCCGCTCTCGGTGCACGGTCGGGGCGGGGTGGAAAACGCTTCGGTAACGGGCAGGCGTCAGCCGGTGGGCAGGAAACGCTTCGGGACCGGTGAACCGGTCGGTCAGTCGGCGGGCAGGAAAGCGCTCCCGTAACAGGCAGGCGTCAGCCGGTGGGCAGGAAAACGCTCCCGTAAAAGGTCGGTGTCAGCCGGTTCGCTGGGTCTCCAGCACCAGTCGGGCCGTCTCGGTCGGGGTGCGGCCGACGCGGACTCCGGATGCCTCCAGTGCCTCCTGCTTGGCGCGGGCCGTGCCCGAGGAGCCGGAGACGATCGCGCCGGCGTGGCCCATGGTCCGGCCCTCGGGTGCGGTGAACCCGGCGATGTAGCCGACGACGGGTTTGGTGACGTGGTCCCGGACGTAGGCGGCGGCCCGTTCCTCCGCGTCACCGCCGATCTCCCCGATGAGGACGATCAGTTCGGTGTCGGGGTCGTCCTGGAAGGCGGCCAGGCAGTCGATGTGGCTGGTGCCGACCACCGGGTCACCTCCGATGCCGACACAGGTGGAGAAGCCGGTGTCGCGCAGCTCGTACATGAGCTGGTACGTCAGCGTGCCCGACTTGGAGACCAGGCCGACGGGGCCGGGCTTGGTGATGTCGGCGGGGATGATGCCCGCGTTGGACTGGCCGGGGGTGATCAGGCCGGGGCAGTTGGGGCCGATGATCCGGGTGCCGTTCCGTCGTGCGTACGCGGTGAAGGCGACCGTGTCGTGGACCGGGATGCCCTCGGTGATGACGACTGCGAGGGGGATCCCGGCGTCGGCGGCCTCGACGACGGCGGCCTTGGCGAAGGCGGGCGGCACGAAGACGACGGTGACATCGGCTCCGGTCGACCGGATGCCGTCGGCGACCGACCCGAAGACCGGGACCGCCTGCCCGTCGAAGTCGACGCTCTGCCCGGCCTTGCGCGGGTTGACCCCGCCGACGACGTTCGTGCCGGCCGCGAGCATGCGCCGGGTGTGCCGCATGCCCTGGCCCCCGGTCATGCCCTGGACGAGGACCCTGCTCTCCTTGGTGAGGTGGATGGCCATGTCCCGGCTCCTCAGGCGGTGTGGGCGAGTTCGGCGGCCCGGCGGGCGGCGCCGTCCATGGTGGTGGCCTGTTCGACGAGCGGATGGGCGCGCTCGCCGAGGATCGCGCGGCCGCGCGCGGCGTTGTTCCCGTCGAGGCGGACGACGAGCGGCTTGGTCAGGCGGACGGTGTCGACGGCCGCCACGATGCCTTCGGCGACGGCGTCGCAGGCGGTGATGCCGCCGAAGACGTTGACGAGGACGGACTTCACGGCCGGGTCGGAGAGGATCACCGACAGTCCGTCGGCCATCACCTGCGCGGAGGCCCCGCCGCCGATGTCGAGGAAGTTGGCGGGACGGGCGCCGCAGCCGGCGACCACGTCCAGGGTCGACATGACCAGTCCGGCGCCGTTGCCGATGACCCCGACCTCGCCGTCGAGCCGGACGTAGGTGAGGCCGCGCTCGGCGGCGGCGGCCTCCATCGGGTCCCCGTGCCCCTGGTCCCGTCCGCCCCAACGGGCCTGGCGGAAGCGGGCGTTGTCGTCCAGGGTGACCTTGCCGTCGAGCGCGAGGATCCGTCCCCGCGCGGTGCGCACCAGCGGGTTGACCTCGACCAGCAGGGCGTCCTCGCGGACCAGCACCTCCCACAGCCGCACGAGGACGTCGGCGCTCTGCGGCGGCAGCCCGGCCGCGCTCGCGATCCGGCCCGCCGTGGCCGACGTGACACCCTCGGCCAGGTCGACGGGGATCCGCGCCACCGCTTCCGGCCGGGTGGCCGCCACCTCCTCGATCTCCATGCCGCCCTGGGCGGAGGCGATGGCGAGAAAGCCGCCGGTGGCGCGGTCGAGGACGTAGGAGACGTAGAACTCCTCGGCGATGTCGACCGGTTCGGCGAGCATCACGGTGCCGACCCGGTGTCCCTTGATGTCCGCCCCGAGGATTTGACGTGCCGTCAGTTCGGCCGTCGCGGGGTCGGCGGCGAACCTGACCCCGCCCGCCTTGCCGCGCCCGCCCGTCTTCACCTGGGCCTTGACGACGACCCGGCCGCCGAGCCGGCGGGCGATCCCGCGGGCCTCCTTGGGCGAGTCGGTGACCTCGGCCCGCGGCACGGGGATGCCGTGGTCCTCGAAGAGCTGCCGTGCCTGGTGTTCGTACAGGTCCATGTGCGGCTCCTGTCTGCCAGGTCGTCACGGTGCCGCGACGCCTGCTGTCGGTGTGTCACCGCCGGAGCCAGCCGCGGTGAGGGAGAGCGGCCGGATTTCGGTGACCGAAAAGTGCGTACGCCCCCTGGACACCACCCACCGGGATGGGGGATAACAAGCTTCATACAGTATTCGTCGACTGTATGCAATCTACCGCATACAGCATGCCGTACCACGCATGCAGGACCAAGCGAGCCGCCCGACCCCCCTACGAAAGGGACAGGACTTCGCCATGCCCGACGACACCCAGGACGTGATCTCCGGTGGTCATCTCGTTGCCAAGGCGCTGAAGGCCGAGGGGATCGACCGCATCTACACCTTGTGCGGCGGCCACATCATCGACATCTACGACGGCTGCGTCGACGAGGGCATAGAAGTCGTCGACGTACGCCACGAGCAGGTCGCCGCGCACGCCGCCGACGGCTATGCCCGTATCACCGGCAAGCCCGGCTGCGCCGTGGTCACCGCCGGCCCGGGAACGACGGACGCCGTCACCGGGGTCGCCAACGCCTTCCGCGCGGAGTCCCCGATGCTGCTGATCGGCGGCCAGGGCGCGCTCACCCAGCACAAGATGGGATCGCTGCAGGACCTGCCGCACGTCGACATGATGACGCCGATCACCAAGTTCGCGGCGACGGTGCCGGACACCACGCGCGCCGCCGACATGGTCTCCATGGCGTTCCGCGAGTGCTACCACGGCGCGCCCGGCCCCTCCTTCCTGGAGATCCCCCGCGACGTCCTGGACGCGAAGGTGCCGGTGGAGAAGGCGCGGGTACCGAAGGCGGGCGCCTCCCGGGCCTCCACCCGCTCCGCCGGCGACCCCGAGGCAATCGAGAAGCTCGCCGACCTTCTCGTGCACGCGGAGAAGCCGGCGATCCTGCTGGGCAGCCAGGTGTGGACGACCCGGGGCACCGAGGCCGCCGTCGAGCTGGTGCGCACCCTCGACATCCCGGCGTACATGAACGGCGCGGGACGCGGCACCCTGCCGCCCGGCGACCCGCACCACTTCCAGCTCTCCCGCCGCTACGCCTTCTCCAACGCCGACGTCATCGTGATCGTCGGCACGCCCTTCGACTTCCGCATGGGCTACGGCAAGCGCCTCTCCCCCGACGCCACGGTCGTCCAGATCGACCTGGACTACCGCACCGTCGGCAAGAACCGCGACATCGACCTCGGCATCGTCGGCGACGCCGGACTGGTGCTGAAATCGGTGACCGAAGCGGCCGGCGGGCGCGTCAACGGAGGTGCGTCCCAGCGCAAGGAGTGGCTGGACGAGCTGCGCGCGGCCGAACAGGCGGCGATCGAGAAGCGGTTGCCGCAGCTGAAGTCGGACGCGTCGCCCATCCACCCGTACCGCCTGGTCAGCGAGATCAACGACTTCCTCACCGAGGACTCGGTCTACATCGGCGACGGCGGCGACATCGTCACCTTCTCCGGGCAGGTCGTCCAGCCCAAGTCGCCCGGCCACTGGATGGACCCGGGCCCGCTCGGCACGCTCGGCGTCGGCGTCCCGTTCGTGCTCGCCGCCAAGCAGGCCCGCCCGGACAAGGAGGTCGTCGCCCTCTTCGGGGACGGTGCCTTCTCGCTGACCGGCTGGGACTTCGAGACCCTGGTCCGCTACGACCTGCCGTTCGTCGGCGTCGTCGGCAACAACTCCTCGATGAACCAGATCCGTTACGGCCAGGCCGTCAAGTACGGCAGGGAACGCGAACGGGTCGGCAACACCCTCGGCGACGTGACGTACGACAAGTTCGCGCAGATGCTGGGCGGTTACGGCGAGGAGGTCCGTGACCCCGCCGACATCGGGCCCGCGCTGCGCCGGGCCCGCGAGTCGGGCAAGCCGTCGCTGATCAACGTCTGGGTCGACCCGGACGCGTACGCCCCCGGAACCATGAACCAGACCATGTACAAGTGAGGAGCGCCAGTCATGACCAAGGCTCTTGACGGCATCCGCGTCCTGGACATGACGCACGTCCAGTCCGGGCCCTCCGCCACCCAGCTGCTCGCCTGGCTCGGCGCCGACGTCATCAAGCTGGAGGCACCGACCGGCGACATCACCCGCAAGCAGCTGCGGGACCTGCCGGACGTCGACTCCCTCTACTTCACGATGCTCAACTGCAACAAGCGGAGCATCACCCTGAACACCAAGACCGAGCGCGGCAAGGAGATCCTCACCGAACTGATCCGGCGCTCCGACGTCATGGTCGAGAACTTCGGGCCGGGCGCCGTCGACCGGATGGGGTTCACCTGGGACCGCATCAAGGAGATCAACCCCCGGATCGTCTACGCCTCCATCAAGGGGTTCGGCGAGGGGCCGTACACCGGTTACAAGGCGTACGAGGTCGTCGCGCAGGCCATGGGCGGGTCGATGGCGACCACCGGTTTCGAGGACGGGCCGCCGCTGGCGACGGGAGCCCAGATCGGTGACTCGGGCACCGGAGTGCACACCGTCGCCGGGATCCTCGCGGCGCTCTTCCAGCGCGAGCGCACCGGACGCGGGCAGCGCGTCAACGTCGCCATGCAGCACGCCGTGCTCAACCTCTGCCGGGTGAAGCTGCGCGACCAGCAGCGCCTCGCGCACGGCCCGCTCGCCGAGTACCCCAACGAGGACTTCGGCGACGAGGTGCCCCGCTCCGGCAACGCCTCCGGCGGTGGCCAGCCCGGCTGGGCGGTCAAGTGCGCGCCGGGCGGCCCGAACGACTACGTGTACGTCATCGTCCAGCCCGTCGGCTGGAGGCCGCTCAGCGAGCTCATCGGCCGGCCGGAACTCGCCGCCGACCCCGAGTGGGCGACCCCCGAGGCCCGGTTGCCGAAGCTGAACAAGATGTTCCAGCTGATCGAGGAGTGGTCGTCCACCCTCCCCAAGTGGGAGGTGCTGGAGAAGCTGAACGCGCACAACATCCCGTGCGGGCCGATCCTGTCCACCAAGGAGATCATCGAGGACGCCTCGCTCGCCGCGAACGAGATGGTGGTGCGCGTCCCGCACCCCGAACGCGGCGAGTTCGTCACCGTCGGCAGTCCGCTCAAGCTGTCCGACTCCTCCGTCGAGGTGACGGCCTCACCGCTGCTGGGCGAGCACAACGAAGAGGTCTACGTCGGCGAACTGGGCCTCGGTGACGAGGAGTTGCGCCTGCTCAAGTCGAACGGAGTGATCTGACGTGATGGCAGAGGACCGGGAGCTGCGGGTGCGCGCGCTCCTCGACTCGGTGCGCGCCGAGGGCCGTACGGCTCTCACCGCGCCCGAGGGCAAGGTGATCGCCGACGCGTACGGGATCGCCGTACCGGGCGAGGAGCTGGCGACGGACGTGGACGAGGCGGTGGCCGCGGCGGCGCGCCTCGGCGGGCCCGTGGTCATGAAGATCGTCTCGCCGGACATCCTGCACAAGACGGACGCCGGCGGCGTCGTGGTGGGCGTGCGGGGCGCGGCGGAGGTACGGGCCGCGTTCTGCCGGATCGTCGAGAACGCCCGCGCGTACGACGCCGCGGCGCGCATCGAGGGCGTGCAGGTGCAGGAGCTGCTGCCGCGGGGCCAGGAGGTCATCGTCGGCGCGGTCACCGACCCGACCTTCGGGAAGGTGGTGGCGTTCGGGCTCGGCGGTGTGCTGGTCGAGGTGCTGAGGGACGTGACGTTCCGGCTGGCGCCGCTGGATGCCGACGAGGCGCTGTCGATGCTGGACTCCATCCGGTCGGCGGAGATCCTGCGCGGGGTGCGCGGGCAGGCCGGCGTGGACCGGTGGGCTCTCGCGGAGCAGATCCGCCGGGTGTCCCAACTGGTCACGGACTTCCCGGACATAGCCGAGGTGGACCTCAACCCGGTGATCGCCACCGCTCAGGGCGCGGTCGCCGCCGACATCCGGGTGATCCTCGCCGGGAAGCAGCCGCCCCCGCGCAGGACGTACACGCGCGAGGAGATCCTCACCTCCATGCGCCGGCTGATGCAGCCGCGCTCGGTCGCGGTGATCGGCGCCTCCAACGAGCAGGGCAAGATCGGCAATTCGGTCATGCGCAACCTGGTCGACGGCGGTTTCGCCGGGGAGATCCATCCGGTGAACCCCAAGGCCGATGACATTCTGGGCCGCAAGGCGTACAAGAGTGTCACGGACGTTCCCGGTGAGGTGGATGTGGCCGTCTTCGCCATTCCCGCCAAGTTCGTGGCAGCCGCGCTGGAGGAGGTGGGACGCAAGCGGATCCCCAACGCCGTCCTCATCCCCTCCGGCTTCGCGGAGACCGGCGAGCACGAACTCCAGGCGGAGATCGTGGAGATCGCCGAACGGCACGGCATCCGCCTGCTCGGTCCGAACATCTACGGCTACTACTCCACCTGGCAGGACCTGTGCGCCACGTTCTGCACGCCGTACGACGTGAAGGGCGGGGTGGCGCTGACCTCGCAGTCGGGTGGTATCGGCATGGCCATCCTCGGTTTCGCCCGCACCACCAGGACGGGTGTGTCGGCGATCGTCGGCCTCGGCAACAAGTCCGACCTGGACGAGGACGATCTGCTGACCTGGTTCGGCGAGGACCCGCACACCGAGTGCATCGCGATGCACCTGGAGGACCTCAAGGACGGCCGCGCCTTCGTCGAGGCGGCACGGAACACCGTACGCAGGAAGCCCGTTGTGGTCCTCAAGGCGGGGCGCACCGCGGCCGGTGCCAAGGCCGCCGGTTCGCACACCGGCGCCCTCGCGGGCGACGACGCCGTGTACGACGACATCCTGCGGCAGGCCGGGGTGATCCGGGCGCCGGGCCTGAACGACATGCTGGAGTACGCGCGCGCCCTGCCCGTCCTGCCGACTCCCCGGGGCGACAACGTCGTGATCATCACCGGCGCGGGCGGCAGCGGCGTGCTGCTGTCCGACGCGGTGACCGACAACGGGCTGTCCCTGATGGAGATCCCGCCGGACCTGGACGAGGCGTTCCGCCGGTTCATCCCGCCGTTCGGGGCCGCGGGCAACCCGGTCGACATCACCGGTGGCGAGCCGCCGTCGACGTACGAGGCCACGATCCGGCTGGGCCTGGAGGACCCGCGCATCCACGCGCTCGTCCTCGGCTACTGGCACACGATCGTCACCCCGCCGATGGTGTTCGCCGAGCTGACCGCGCGGGTGGTCGCGGAGTTCCGGGAGCGTGGCGTCGAGAAGCCGGTCGTGGCCTCGCTCGCCGGGGACGTCGAGGTCGAGGAGGCCTGCCAGTACCTGTACGAGCGGGGGGTCGTGGCCTACCCGTACACCACCGAGAAGCCGGTGGCCGTGCTCGGCGCCAAGTACCGGTGGGCGCGGGCGGCCGGGCTGCTGGGGGGCGGCTCATGACCTAGGCGAGGAGGGAGCCGGCCGGCGGTGCGCGTCGGCCGGACCCGGGACCCGTGCGCGCACGAAAGGCATTGGACAGGGGGCGCTGGCCAGAACTTTCGACGCAAGGGGTGCAGAGCAGCCATGAAATCCACCGATCTATCGATACCCGTCCCCTTCAGGGAGGTGACGGATCGCAACGGCCGCGTGTACCGGATCGGCGAGACAGACGTCGATCTCATGGGCCGAACACGCATGTGGATGGTCGTCCTGCCCTGGGTGGGCATGATGGGCATCAGCTCCGCCGAGTACGCGTTCACCTCCGCGGAGGACACGCTGCACGAGGCGCATCTGTGGAGCAGCGGGAACATCTTCTGGCTGCTGGGCGTCTGGGTGTTCTTCCAGGCGGCCGTGGCCTTCCCGGCCGGGCAGCTGCGGGAGAGCGGACGGCTCCCGGCCCGTACGGCCATGCTGGTCGGCGCGGCGGGCACGCTGCTGGGCTATCTGTCGCCGGCGTACGCGCCGAACGTGGCCGTCGCCTGTCTCGGCTTCGGCATGTGCAGCGGCATCGGCGCCGGTCTCGTCTACGCGACCTGCGTGAACATGGTCAGCAAGTGGTATCCGGAGCGCAGGGGCGGCAAGACGGGTTTCGTCAGCGGCGGCTTCGCCTACGGGTCCGTGCCGTTCGTGTTCCTCTTCACCTCCGTGCTGGACCTGAGCAACTACCGGGTCGTGCTCACCACGGCCGGCGTCGGGCTGTGTCTGGTGGTGGCCACGGCCGGCTGGTTCTTCCGGGACCCGCCGAAGAACTGGTGGCCGCCGCACGTCGATCCGCTCAAGGCCGACCGGGACCCCCGGACACGGCGGGCCCTGGAGAAGAACCCACCCGCGATCAGGCAGTACACCCCGAAGGAGGCCGCCCGTACGCCCGTCCTGTGGATGATGTGGTTCTGTCTGCTGTGCACGGCCGGGATCAATGTCTTCGGCATCGCCTTCCAGGTGCCGTTCGGCAGGGACATGGGGTTCGCGGGCGGGATCGTCGCCACCGCGATGTCGTTGCAGGCGATCGTCAACGGCACCGGTCGCGGGGTCGTCGGCTGGGTCTCCGACCGGTACGGCCGCCGGAACACGCTGATCATCGTCTGTGCCGTGCTCGGCGGTGCGCAGTTCGGTGTGCTGGTCTCCGGCCAGGCGGGCAGCATGCCGTTCTTCCTGTTCTGCTCCATGGTCTCCGGGTTCGGCGGCGGGGCGGTCTTCCCGCTGTTCGCGGCCATGACGGCGGACTACTTCGGTGAGAACCACAACGCCACCAACTACGGGCTGGTCTACAGCTCCAAGCTGGTGTCCGGGCTGGTGGGCTCCGGGCTGGGCGCGGTCGTCGTCGGGGAGTGGGACTACCACGGCGCGTTCGTCCTGGCGGGCTCCATCGGCCTGGCCTCAGCGGTACTGGCCCTCTTCCTCAAGGCACCGGGCAGGCCCGACGCCCGGCGCATCGTCCCCAACCCGCATCCGCTCGGCGAGGAGATGGCGTGACATGACGGCAGACCCGATAGCCACGAACAGCACCGGTGCCGAACGACGTCCGTACCGCGAGGTGACGGACGCCCACGGCCGGGTGTACCGGATCGGCGAGACCGACCGGGACATCCTCGGCCACTCCCGCAAGCTCATGGTGTATCTGCCCTGGATCGCCATGATGGCCATCAGCGTCTTCGAGTACGCGTACGGTTCCGCCGAGGACACCCTGTCGCGCGCGCACGGCTGGACGCAGTCCAACACCTTCTGGATCCTGAGCATCTGGGTGTTCTTCCAGGCCGGCATCGCCTTCCCGGCGGGCTGGCTGCGCGAGAAGGGCGTCCTGACCGCGCGGCGGGCGATGCTCACCGGATCCGGGATGTGCCTGCTCGGCTTCCTCGCCCTGTCCCACATCAGCGAGATCTGGCTGGCGATCATCGGATTCGGGGTGATCGGCGGGCTCGGTTCCGGCCTCGTCTACGCGACGTGCATCAACATGGTCGGCAAGTGGTTCCCCGAACGGCGCGGCGCCCGGACGGGTTTCGTGAACGGCGGCTTCGCCTACGGCTCGCTGCCCTTCATCTTCGTCTTCAACTACGCCTTCGACACGGCCAACTACCACCGGGTCCTGGACCTGATCGGGCTCTACGTCATGGTCGTGGTGCTGGTCAGCGCGTTCTTCTTCAAGGACCCGCCGAAGAACTGGTGGCCCGCCGACATCGACCCGCTCACCTTCGCGGGCGACACCAAGAACGCGGCGAGCCTCGCCAAGAACCCGCCCGCAGTACGGCAGTTCACCCCGAGGGAGGCCGTCCGCACCGGCATGCTGCCGCTGATGTGGATCTCCATCGTGATGACCGCCGGCGTGTCGATCTTCGGGATCTCCTTCCAGGTGGACTTCGCCAAGGACGTGGGCTTCGGCCCGCTCGTCGCGGCCTCGTCAATGGGCGTCATGGCGGTCATCAACGGCATCGGCCGGGGTGTCGTGGGCTGGCTGTCGGACCGGTTCGGCCGCAAGTCCACGCTCGTCTTCGTGATCGTCGTCCTCGGCCTCGCCCAGTTCGGCGTGATCTGGGCCGGTGACGTCAAGAGCGAGTGGCTGTTCCTGTTCTTCGCCTTCCTCTCCGGTTTCGGCGGCGGCGCCTTCTACCCGCTGTTCGCCGCGCTGACCCCGGACTACTTCGGCGAGAACTACAACGCCACCAACTACGGCCTGGTCTACAGCGGCAAGCTGGTCAGCGGTCTGTTCGGCGGCGGCCTCGGTTCCATGGTGGTCGGCGCCTGGGGCTACGACGGGGCCTACGCGCTGGCCGGCGGTGTGTCGATGCTGGCGGCGGCGATCGCGCTGCTGCTGCGCCAGCCGGGCCGGGGCCGGGCCGGGACGGCCGTGGCGGCACCGCGGACACAGCCCGCCTCCTGAGCACGGCCCAACGGTTCCCCCTCTGCGATCCGCTCGCCGGTCGCGGAGGGGGACCTCCACATGCCCACCACGCCGTCGGACACGGCCGGCCGGGCGACGCCGATCCTCGCCGCCCTGTTCATCTCCGGGGTCCGCGTTGACGCTTTCGCCGCCGGGCGGCCGGCGCCCCGCTCGCCGCGGCCACCGCCACGGCCGGAATCGGCCCGCCGGTCCACGGCGAACTCCTGCTGCCCGTGGCCGCGCTGGTGAGCATGCCGACGGTGGAGACCCGGGCGGGCACGGTGGCGCCCCACCACCACGATGGGCGGGCCGTGGGATCAGGACTCGTTGCGTTCGTGGTAGGAGTGGCGGGTGTGTTCCGTGTGGAGCCGCATCAGGTGGGCGGCCCGCTCGTCGTCGCGGTCGGCGATCGCGGTGATGAGTTCCCGGTGCTCGATCCACGACTGGCGCCCGCGCTGCCGGGCCACCGGGGTGTAGTACCAGCGGACCCGGCGGTCCACCTGGGCGGCGAGTTCGGCGAGGACCGCGTTGCCCGCCAGTTCCATGATCTTGGCGTGGAAGGCCGCGTTGAGGGCGACGGCGCGGTCCACGTCGTCGGCGGCGACGGCCTTCTCGCCCTCGGCGCACAGCTCCTCCAGCGCGCTGACCCCGGGGGTGCCGGCGTGGGTGGCGGCCAGCCGGGCCGCCTCCGCCTCCAGCAGGGTGCGGACGGAGAGCAGCTGGTCGGCCTCCTCCACGGTCGGCTCGTGCACGAACGCGCCCTGCGCGGGCCGCAGATCGACCCAGCCCTCGGTGTTGAGCCGCTGCAGCGCCTCGCGCACGGGTTGCCGGGAGACGCCGAGGTGCCCGGCGAGCTCGCTCTCGACCAGGTGCTGGCCGGGCCGCAGCGCGCGCGTGGTGATGAGCTCGAGCAGTGCCTCGTAGACGCGCTCGCGCAGCGGTCCGGGACGCTCCAGCTTGGGCACCGCCCCCTGCGGCAGTCCGGTCGGCAACATCACGGTCCCCCTCCTGGGCAGGTCTGGCACGCAGACGCTGGACGCTCAGTTTCGATTGTCTTTTGTCTACAGTCTACGGTGCACAAAATCCAGGCCCGATACACCTTTTCCGCCGCTCACGGACAGCGCACGACCTGCCCGGCGTACGAGAGGTTGCCACCGAAGCCGAACAGCAGCACCGGATCGCCGGAACTGAGCGCTCCCTGCTCCAGCAGCTTGGAGAAGGCGAGCGGGATGCTGGCCGCCGAGGTGTTGCCGGATTCGGTGACATCGCGGGCGACCACCGCGTTGACGGCGCCGAGCTTCTCCGCAAGTGGTTCGATGATGCGCAGGTTGGCCTGGTGCAGGACGACCCCGGCGAGGTCCTCGGGGGCCACCCCGGCCCTCTCGCAGGCGCTGCGGGCGATGGCCGGCAGCTGGGTGGTGGCCCAGCGGTAGACGCTCTGCCCCTCCTGCGCGAACCGCGGCGGGGTGCCCTCGATCCGCACGGCGTGCCCCATCTGGGGCACCGACCCCCACAGCACCGGGCCGATCCCCGGCTCCTGACCCGGCGGGCAGGCCTCGACGACGGCGGCCCCGGCCCCGTCGCCGACGAGCACACAGGTGGTGCGGTCGCTCCAGTCGGTGACGTCGGACATCTTGTCGGCGCCGATGACGAGCGCGCGGGTGGCCGCGCCGGCCCGGACGGTGTGGTCCGCGGTGGCCAGGGCGTGGGTGAACCCGGCGCACACCACGTTGACGTCCATCGCGGCCGGCCGGGGGATGCCGAGCCGGGCCGCGACCCGGGCGGCGGTGTTCGGGGAACGGTCGATCGCGGTGGAGGTGGCGACCAGGACCAGGTCGATGTCCTCGGGGGCCAGACCGGCGGCGGCGAGCGCCTTGGCGGCGGCGTGCGCGGCCAGTTCGTCGACCGGCTCGTCGGGTCCGGCGATGTGCCGGGTCCGGATGCCGACCCGGCTGCGGATCCACTCGTCGCTCGTGTCGACCATGCCGGCCAGGTCCTCGTTGGTCAGCACCCGGGCGGGCCGGTAGTGACCGATGGCGGCGATGCGCGAGCCGTTCATGACGAGAGGTCCCCTCGTTGCCGTGGGTAGCGGGATCCCTCAGTCTGATCAGTGACCCACGGGTACGCCGGCAGGTGAAGCCACAGGAATCGGGCGTCCGAGTTGTCGGCTTCCCTCAGACCCTCGGACGCCCGGACATTCATCCCGTGAACAGTTGCATCGCCTTCTGCACGAGTTCGTAGACCCCGTAGGCGAGGGGCGCTCCCACCCACAGCCAGGCGAGGAGGATCAGGCCCCGCCGGCTAGGCGGGCTGCTGTCGCTGGGCATCGGCGGCCTCCCTCTGGGCGGGGACGTGGTGGCGGGTGTGGACGGGGCGGACGAGTTCGTTGGCCACGAAGCCGACGACGAGCAGGCCGATCATGATGCCGAACGACAGCCCGTACAGCGCCGGGCCGTGCTTCCCGGCCTCCTTCTGCCGGTCCGCGATCCAGTTGACGATCAGCGGCCCGAGTACGCCCGCGGTGGACCAGGCGGTGAGCAGCCGGCCGTGGATCGCGCCGACCTGGTAGGTGCCGAAGAGGTCCTTCAGATAGGCGGGAACGGTCGCGAAGCCGCCGCCGTAGAAGGACAGGATCACCAGGGCGCACAGGACGAACAGCGGTTTCGCCGAGTCCCCGAACAGCGCGAGGAGCAGGTACATCAGCGCGCCGACGCCGAGGTAGACGCGGTAGATGTTCTTGCGGCCGATGCGGTCGGAGGCGGACGACCAGCCGATCCGGCCCGCCATGTTGGCCGCCGACAGCAGCGCGACGAAACCGGCGGCCGCGGAGGCCGACACTGGGGTGGAGCCGCCGGTGAAGAAGTCCGTGATCATCGGGGCGGCCTTCTCCAGGATGCCGATGCCGGCGGTCACGTTGGTGCACAGCACGACCCACAGCAACCAGAACTGCGGGGTGCGCAGCGCGCTGCCGGCGGACACCTGCACACCGGCGACGGAGCTCGGCCCGCTCGCGCTCGAGCCGGGCGTGTCCCCGCGAGGCACGCGGACGAGGAGCACGCCGAGCGTCATGAAGACGGCGTACACCAGACCGTGCACGAGGAACGCGAGCGCGATGCCGGAGTGGCCGGTGCCGAAGGAGTCGAGCATCTGCGCCGACCAGGGCGAGGCGATCAGCGCGCCGCCGCCGAAGCCCATGATGGCGATGCCGGTGGCCATGCCGGGCCGGTCGGGGAACCACTTGATCAGGGTGGAGACGGGCGAGATGTAGCCGATGCCGAGGCCGATCCCGCCGACGAAGCCGTAGCCGAGGACGATCAGCCAGTACTGCCTCGTCTGGGCGCCGAGCGCGGAGATCAGGAAGCCGGAGGAGAAGCAGACCAGGGCCACGGTCATCGCCCAGCGCGGCCCGTTGCGTTCGACGAGCGTGCCGCCGAACGCGGCCGACAGCCCGAGCATCACGATCGCCAGTTGGAAGGGCAGGGCGCTCTGGGTGCCGTCGAGGTTCAGCGCGGATTCCAGGGGCGGCTTGAACACGCTCCAGGCGTAGGCCTGCCCGATGGACAGATGGACGGAGAGGGCGGCGGGCGGTACGAGCCAGCGGCTCCAGCCCGGGGGTGCGAGAGGGGGGCTGCTCATGCCCGCGGACGCTAGGGCCGGCAGGGGGAGTTGAGAAGGGTGCGGTCGACCGTATGCGGTGAACGGTGTCCGGGACGCGTTCAACGGTCGGCGCACGACCCTTGCCGAGGATCATTCCATACTGTAGACAATATTTCGTCGACAGGATTCAGCCGACGTTCGACGGTCGGCCCCTCTCCCTCTCCGCGGTATCCCTCAAACCGAACGGAGTGCTCCCGTGAAAGTGGCAGTTCTCGGCGCCGGCGCCATAGGCGCCTACGTCGGTGCCGCGCTCCACCGCGCCGGCGCCGATGTGCACCTCATCGCGCGTGGACCGCATCTCGCGGCCATGAGGCAGCACGGAGTACGTGTGCTCAGCCCGCGTGGCGACTTCACCGCGCACCCCCACGCCACCGACGATCCCGGCGAGGTCGGCCCGGCGGACTACGTCTTCCTCGGCCTGAAGGCCAACGCGTACGCGGCGTGCGGGCCGCTGATCGCGCCGCTGCTGCACGAGCGCACCGCGGTGGTGGCCGCACAGAACGGCATCCCCTGGTGGTACTTCCACCGGCACGGCGGCCCCTACGACGGCCACCGCCTCGAAAGCGTCGACCCGGGCGGCGCCGTCAGCCGGGTCCTCGCCCCCGAGCGGGCGGTCGGCTGCGTCGTCTACGCGGCCACGGAACTCCAGGCACCCGGTGTCGTACGGCACCTGGAAGGCACCCGGTTCTCCATCGGCGAGCCCGACCGCAGCGCCTCGGCCCGCTGCCAGGACCTCAGCGAGGCCATGCGGACCGGGGGTCTGAAGTGTCCGGTGGAGCAGGAGCTGCGCGCGGACATCTGGGTCAAGCTGCTGGGGAACATCTCCTTCAACCCGATCAGCGCCCTGGCCCGCGCCACCATGCGGCAGATGTGCCTGCACGGCGGCACCAGGCGGGTCATCGAGACGATGATGCGCGAGACGCTCTCGGTCGCCGAGGCCCTCGGCTGCACGGTCGGCGTCTCCGTCGAACGCAGGCTCGCGGGCGCGGAACGGGTCGGCGACCACCGCACCTCCACCCTCCAGGACCTGGAGCGCGGCAAGCCGCTGGAACTGGACGTGCTGCTCGCGGCCGTCGTCGAACTCGCGGAGATCACCGGCGTCGAGGTGCCCACGCTGCGCACCGTGCACGCCATATCGGACCTGCTCGCGCTGAGGAGCGCCGCATGAGGAACCGGCAACCGAAGACCTACACCCGGCTGACCCACCCGCTGGTCCGCGACTCCCGGGAGGAGCCGTTCCGGCGGGCGTCCTGGGAGGAGGCGCTGGACCGGGCGGCCCGGGGTCTGGAACGCAACCGGGGCGCGTTCGGGATGTTCTCCTGCGCCCGCGCCACCAACGAGATGAACTACGTGGCGCAGAAGTTCGCCCGGGTCGTCATGGGCACCCACAACGTCGACTCCTGCAACCGGACCTGTCACGCCCCGAGCGTCGCGGGTCTGTCGGCGGCGTTCGGCTCCGGCGGCGGCACGTCGTCGTACGAGGAGATCGAGCACACCGACGTCATCGTGATGTGGGGATCCAACGCCCGTTTCGCGCACCCGATCTTCTTCCAGCACGTGCTGAAGGGGATCAGGAACGGCGCCCGGATGTACGCGGTCGACCCGCGGCGCACCTCGACCGCCGAGTGGGCGGAGAGCTGGCTCGGGCTGAACGTCGGCACCGACATCGCGATGGCGCACGCGATCGGCCGCGAGATCGTCCACGCGGGGCTGGCCAACGAGGCGTTCATCGAGCGGGCCACCACCGGATTCGAGGAGTACCGCGCGCTGGTCGAGCCGTGGACGCCGTCGCTCGCCGAGCAGGTGACCGGCGTACCGGCCCGCGCGATACGGGAGTTGGCCCACGCCTACGCCCGCGCCGAGCGCGCCCAGCTGTGCTGGACGCTCGGCATCACCGAGCACCACAACGGCACCGACAACGTCCGCGCACTGATCAACCTGTCCCTGCTCACCGGTCACGTCGGCCGCTACGGCTCCGGACTGCAGCCGCTGCGCGGGCAGAACAACGTGCAGGGCGGCGGCGACATGGGCGCCATCCCCAACCGGCTGCCCGGCTTCCAGGACATCCTCGACGCGGGCGTCCGGCTGAAGTTCGAGTCGGCGTGGGACACCGTCATCCAGCCGCACTACGGCCTGAACCTGACGGAGATGTTCGAGGCGATGGAGGAGGGGAGTCTGCGGGCCGTGTACTGCGTCGGGGAGAACCCGGCGCAGTCGGAGGCCGACAGCGAGCAGGCCGTACGACGGCTGAGCGCGCTGGACTTCCTCGTCGTCCAGGACATCTTCCTCACCAGGACGGCCCAGCTGGCGGACGTCGTGCTGCCGGCGACCGCCGGGTGGGCGGAGACCGAGGGCACTACCACCAACAGCGAACGCCGGGTGCAGCGCGTCCGGCGGGCCGTCAGCCCGCCCGGCGAGGCCCGTGAGGACATCGACATCATCTGCGCGCTGGCGGCCCGGCTCGGCCACGACTGGAAGTACGCCGACGCCGAGGCCGTGTGGAACGAACTGCGGTCGGTGTCCCCGGACCACTACGGCATGACGTACGAGCGGCTGGAGGAGCACCGGGGCATCCAGTGGCCCTGCCCGAGCACCCGGCAACTCGAACCGTCCTATCTGCACGGCCGGTTGTGGGAGTCCGACCCGCGGCGGCGGGGCACGCCGGCGCCGTTCGGGCTCGTGCGGCACGATCCGCCGGTGGACCTCACCGACGAGGAGTACCCGATCCGGCTGACCACGGGCCGGCGCCTGGACTCGTACAACACCGGTGTGCAGAGCGGCGGTTTCGCCTCCCCGCTGCGCCGCGGCGAGTACGTCGAGCTGTGCCCGGAGGACGCCGAGCGGTACGGGGTCGTCGTCGGCGAGGAGGTGCGGGTGACCTCGCGGCGCGGGTCGGTGGTGGCGCCGGTGTGGGTGGACACCGCGCTGCGGCCCGGTCTGGCCTTCATGACCATGCACTTTCCCGACGAGGTGGACACCAACCGGCTGACGATCGAGGCGAACTGCCCGATCGCCGGGACGGCGGAGTTCAAGGCGTCGGCGATCCGGATCGAGAAGCTTCCCGTCGCGACCATCGTGAGGTGACCTGGTGGATCTGCACTTCGGCGACAGCAAGCCGACGGACGAGGAACGGGCCGCCGTGGACGCCCTGCTGGGCCCGCCGGAGTCCTCCTGGGAGGGCGCCGACCGCAGCGACGCGGACCTGCGGTGGGCGCGCGGCGGCCGCGCGGCCCGGGACCGCCGCGACCTGCTGCTGCCGGGGCTGCACGCGCTCAACGACCGGGTCGGCTGGATCAGCGAGGGCGCCCTCGGCTACCTGTGCCGCCGGCTGACCGTCCCGCCGGCCGAGGCCTACGGGGTCGCCACCTTCTACGCGATGTTCTCCGTGAAGCCCCGCCCGGCGACCGTCCTGCACGTCTGCACCGACCTGGCCTGCGCGTCCGCCGGGGCCGACGCGCTGTGCACCGGCCTGGAGGAACGCCTCGGCAGCGGGGTGAGCGTCGAGCGCAGCCCCTGCCTGGGCCTGTGCGAGCGGGCCCCGGCGGCCCTCGCCGTCAGGGCGGGGGATCCGGTGCGTACGGCGGTGGCGGCGCCGGCCACCGTGGACGAGGCCGTCCGCGCGGCCGGCGCGCCCGACTCGGCCGAGGAGGAGCCTCCGGCTGCGGCGGCCGTGCCCCAGGCGGGCCAGGAGGGCCTCCTCCTGCTGCGGCGGGTGGGGGTCGTCGACCCGGCCTCGCTGGACGACTACCGCGCGCACGGCGGCTACACCGCGCTGCGCCGGGCCTTCGCGCTCGGGCCCGCCGCGGTCATCCGCGAGGTCACCGACTCCGGGCTGGCCGGGCGCGGCGGCGCCGCCTTCCCCACCGGCCGCAAATGGCAGGCCACGGCGTCCCAGGCCGACCACCCGCACTACCTCGTCTGCAACGCCGACGAATCCGAGCCGGGCACCTTCAAGGACCGCGTGATCATGGAGGGCGACCCGTACGCGCTGATCGAGGCGATGACCGTCGCGGCGTACGCGACCGGCGCCCACCGCGGTTACCTGTATCTGCGCGGCGAGTACCCGCGCGCCCTGCGCCGCCTGGAGCACGCGATCGCGCAGGCCCGCGCGCGTGGCTTCCTCGGGGACGACGTCCTCGGCCAGGGGTACGCCTTCGACATCGAGATCCGGCGGGGCGCGGGCGCGTACGTCTGCGGTGAGGAGACGGCCCTGTTCAACTCCATCGAGGGGTACCGGGGCGAGCCGCGCTCCAAGCCGCCCTTCCCCGTCGAGAAGGGGCTGTTCGGCAGGCCTACGGTCGAGAACAACGTGGAGACACTGGTCAACGTCCTGCCGGTCCTGACCATGGGCGCCCCGGCGTACGCGGCGATCGGCACCGAGCAGTCGACCGGGCCCAAGCTGTACTGCGTGTCCGGGAGCGTGGCACGGCCGGGTGTCTACGAGCTCCCCTTCGGCGCCACGCTCGGCGAACTCCTCGAACTGGCCGGAGTCCGGCAGGGGTTGCGGGCGGTGCTGCTCGGCGGTGCGGCGGGCGGTTTCGTACGGCCCGACGAACTGGACATCCCGCTGACCTTCGAGGGCACCCGCCGGGCGGGCACCACGCTCGGCTCGGGTGTGGTGATGGCCTTCGACGACACCGTGCCGCTGCCCCGGCTGCTGCTCAGGATCGCCGAGTTCTTCCGGGAGGAGTCCTGCGGTCAGTGCGTGCCGTGCCGGGTCGGGACCGTCCGGCAGGAGGAGGCGCTGCGCCGGGTCGCCGAGCGCACCGGGGCGGCGGCCGCCGACGACATCGCCCTGCTGCGGGAGGTCGGCCGGGCGATGCGGGACGCCTCGATCTGCGGTCTGGGGCAGACCGCGTGGAACGCCGTGGAATCCGCCATCGACCGTCTGGGGGCGTACGCATGACCGTCACACCGCTGGGCATCCCGCGCCGGCTGCTGGAGTTCACCCTCGACGGCGAGCCGGTCCGGGTGCCGGAGGGCTCGACCGTCCTGGACGCCTGCCGGGCGGCGGGGAAGGACATCCCGACCCTGTGCCAGGGCGACACGTTGCGGCCGAAGAACGCCTGCCGGGTGTGCGTGGTGGAGGTGGAGGGCTCGCGGACGCTGGTGCCGGCCTGCTCGCGCCGGGCGGAGCCCGGTATGGAGGTGCGCACCGGCACCGAGCGGGCCCGGCACAGCCGCAAGATCGTCCTGGAGCTGCTCGCCTCCTCGGTCGACTTGTCGACCACGCCGAGGGCGGCCGAGTGGATCAAGGAGTACGACGCGAAGCCGGACCGTTTCGGCCCCGACGCGGCCGGGGTGAACGAGGAACCGAGGATCGACAACGACCTGTACGTGCGGGACTACGGCAAGTGCATCCTGTGCTACAAGTGCGTCGACGCCTGCGGCGAGCAGTGGCAGAACTCCTTCGCGATCTCGGTCGCCGGGCGCGGTTTCGACGCCCGGATCGCCGTCGAGCACGACGCGCCGCTCACCGACTCGGCCTGTGTGTACTGCGGGAACTGTGTCGAGGTGTGCCCGACCGGGGCGCTGGCGCCGAAGACGGAGTTCGACATGCGGGCGGCGGGCACCTGGGACGAGTCCCGGCAGACGCGGACGTCCACGGTGTGCGCGTACTGCGGGGTGGGCTGCACCCTCACGCTCCATGTGCAGGACAATGAGATCGTGAAGGTCACTTCGCCGCACGACAATCCGGTGACCCACGGCAACCTCTGCATCAAGGGCCGTTTCGGCTACCAGCACGTACAGAACCGGGGCTGATCAGGACATGGGACGAGTCACGGAACGACGCAAGGTCCTCCGCATCCGGGACGGGGCGCTCTCCACCCGGCCGGACACACTCGTCGCCGAGGAACCCCTGGAGATCCGGCTGAACGGAAAGCCGCTCGCGATCACCATGCGTACCCCGGGCGACGACTTCGCGCTGGCGGCGGGGTTCCTGGTGAGCGAGGGTGTGCTGGCCGGCGCGGACGATCTGCAGAACATCGTCTACTGCGCGGGCGCGACGGCGGACGGCTCCAACACCTACAACGTGGTCGACGTGAGGACCGCGCCCGGCGTCGCCCTGCCGGACTTCACCCTGGAGCGGAACGTCTACACGTCCTCCTCCTGCGGTCTGTGCGGAAAGGCCAGCCTGGACGCCGTACGCACGACCGCGCGCTTCCCGATCGCCGACACTCCCCCGGTCCGGGTCACCCCCGAGCTGCTGGCGAGCCTCCCCGACCGGCTGCGGGCGGCCCAGCGGGTGTTCGACCGGACCGGGGGCCTGCACGCGGCGGCGCTGTTCACCGAGGACGGCGAGCTCGTGGACATCCGGGAGGACGTGGGCCGGCACAACGCGGTCGACAAGCTGGTCGGGCGGGCGCTGCGGGACGGCCGGCTGCCGCTGTCGCGGACGCTGCTGCTGGTCTCCGGACGGGCCTCGTTCGAGCTGGCGCAGAAGGCGGTGATGGCGGGCATCCCGGTACTGGCCGCGGTGTCGGCGCCCTCGTCGCTGGCCGTGGACCTGGCCGCGGAGACGGGTCTCACCCTGGTGGGCTTCCTGCGGGGCAGCTCGATGAACGTGTACGCGGGCGAGGACCGCATCGCCCTGCGGGAGGCGGCCGCCCAGGGCTGAGGTGTCTCCCCGCGGCACGGCGGCGGGGGCCCGGCCGGCGGGGAGCGCCCCCTGCGCCGCCGGGCCCCGCCTCAGCCGAGCGGCTGCGCCGCTTCGACGAACGCCGTGATCGTGGGTCGCTGCTGGAGCCGCCGGCCCATGCCGGGTCCGAGTGCCGCGTCGGCGCTGTGCGGGCCGACGGGGCGCTTCCCGTGGAGCCGGCGCCGCTGCGGGTCGGCGCGGTCTCGCCCGGGGTGGCGCGTACCGAGCTGTGGCGGGAGCTGCCGGAGACGGACCGCGCGGGGCTGTTCCGGTCGTCCGCCGAGTCGCTGCCGGTGGGGCGGGTCGGCGAGCCGGCGGATGCGGCGGAGGCGTGTCTGCGTCTGACGCGTGGGGGCTGCGGCACCGGTTCGGTGGTGGTCGTGGACGGGGCGGGGCGTCCGTCCGAGGTGTCAGGTGACCGCGAGGCGTACGCCGGCGGCGGTCACGACCGCGCCGAGCCGGGGGAAGTCGAGCCGGACCGACGCCTCGTGCTCGGCGGCGGTGAGGGCGGCCATGGCGTCCTCGACGAAGACGAGGTCGTAGCCGAGGTCGGCGGCGGCGCGGGCGGTGGACTCGACGCCGAGGTTGGTGGCGATGCCGCCGAACACCAGGGTGGTGACGCCACGTTCGCGCAGCCGCTCGTCAAGTCCGGTGCCCTGGAAGGCGCCGAGGGTCCGCTTGACCACCTCCAGGTCGCCGGCCCGGGCGAGGCCGGGCACGAGGGAGCTGCCGGGCGGCTGCTCGGCGACCGAGGGGCGTTCGACCCGGACGAGGACGACGGGCGCTCCGGCGGCGCGGAAGGCGCCCGCCAACTCCTCGGCGGTGGCCAGCACTTCGGTGCCTTTGCGGGGTTCCAGGGGCAGCGCGACGATGCGTTCCATCAGGTCGACGAGGACCAGGGCGGTGCGCTGCGGATCGAGCACGGGAGCTGCGGTCATGACGGAACGTTAGCCGCCGTCAGCCGTCCGTGCCGGAAATCCGGATCAACAGGCCCGTGAACTGATCGCGTTCGGCGGCGGACAGCGGGGCGAGCAGCTCCTCGTTGGCCTCGCGGGCCGCCTTCTCGCAGCGGACGAGGAGGCGGGCGCCGTCGCCGGTGAGGGAGACGGCGTTCTTGCGCCGGTCCCCGGGGTCGGGGGCGCGGACCACGTGACCGGCGGACTGCAGGTCGTTGAGCACACCCACCAGGTCCTTGGGATCCAGGCCCACGCTGCGGCCGAGGTCGGCCTGGGCGACGGGCTGGAGGTCGCGCACGGCGGAGAGGACCACGTGGTGCCACATCTTCTGCCCCTCGGCCGCGAGAGCGTCGGCGACCAGGGCTCGGCCGCGGGCGGCGGCGCGGCCGAGGAGCCAGCTGGGCAGGGAGCGGATCGCGGGCAGGGGTGCTTCGGCCATGGGGGCAGCGTATCCGAGAAACCGTTGGACCTCCCAACGAAACCGGGATACCGTTGGGACTCCCAACGAGTTCGTGGGGTCCCCCCGATCGACGGGCCGGGTGTGCCCGGCCGTGGAGGTGTGTGCGATGCGTCGCGTCCGGTACGAGTCCACCGGCGGCCCGCTGTTCGTGGAGGAGGCCCCCGTCCCGGAGCCCGGCCCCGGGGAGCTGCTGGTGCGCTGCGCCGCGGTCGGCGTGACCCTGCCCGTGGTCCGCAAGGTCACCGAGGCCGCCGAGCCGATCGCGCTCGGCGGCGAGATCGCCGGCGAGGTGGTGGCGGTGGGCGAGGGCGTGACCCGCTTCCGGCCCGGCGAGCGGGTGACCGGGCTCTGTTTCGGGCACGGGTACGCCGACTTCGCCCTGCTGCACGAGGCCATGGCCACACCGGTCCCGGACGGCGCCGACGCCGTGGACGCGGTCGCGCTCGTGCGCAGCGGTCTGGTGGCGTACGGGGCGCTGGAGGCGGCGCGCCCGGCGCCGGGCGAGTCGGTCCTCGTCACGGCGGCGGCGAGCGGCGTCGGGCACCTGGCCGTGCAACTGGCGCGAGCCCGGGGCGCGGGACGGGTGGTCGGGGCCGTGTCCGACCCGGGCAAGGCGGACTTCGTCCGCTCGCTCGGCGCGGACGACTGTGTGGCGTACGACGACGGCAGCTGGGGAGATCCGGTCGACTGTGTGCTGGACGCCGTCGGCGGCGACCTGCTCACCCCCGCCCTCGCCGCCCTGGCCCCGCACGGCCGCCTCGTCGCCTACAGCTCGGGCGGCGGGACCGTCCAGGCCTACGACCTGCTGGTGGGTGCCAAGTCGGTGATCGGATTCCAGATGGCCCTGATCGCCCGGGGCCGGCCGGACCTGTACGAGCAGTGGCGCCGGGAGCTGTGGCGGCTGTTCGCCGAGGGCGCCCTGAAGCCCCAAGTGCACGCCGAGTTCGCACTGGAGGACGCCGCGAAGGCGCACGAGGCCATCGGGACACGGGCCAACCTCGGCAAGGTCGTACTGCGCCCCTAGTCCCAGAGCCTTCGCGCGCTCCATGTGCTGCACGCTTCTTGTGGGGCGACCCGGCCGCAACTACCTTCGATGGGGCGCACGTTGGACATGGGATGTCCGGATGTCCAGATGTCCGGCCGACGAAGGGCAAGGTCGCACCATGCCGTCAGGTCTTCGCGCCCGCCTCAGAGCCGTACTCGCCACCGCCCTCACCACGGCGGCCCTTCTCCTGGTGCCACTCGCAACCCCCCACCCGGCACACGCCCAACCCTCGGCAGCTTCCCCCGACTTCGAGCAGGAGGTGCTCTTCAAGGCGTCCCAGGACCCCGGCTACGCCTGCTTCCGCATACCGGCGATCGTGCGGACGGCCGACGGCACCCTGCTGGCGTTCGCCGAGGGCCGGGTCCTCAACTGCGGCGACGCCGCCGACATCGACCTCGTCGTCAAGCGCTCCACCGACGGCGGCCGCACCTGGGGCCCGCTGCAGGTGGTCAACGAGGGCGCCGGGGACACGCACGGCAACCCCGCGCCGATCGTGGACCGCGAGACGGGCCGGGTCTGGCTCGCCGAGACGTACAACACCGGCCGTACCGACAGCTCCAGTTGCTCGGTCCCCTGCGACCGCACCCCGCACCTGCAGTACAGCGACGACGACGGCCGGACCTGGTCCGCGCCGCGCGATCTGAGCCCGGAGATCCTGCCCGCCGACTGGAACTCCTGGTACGCGACCGGACCGGTGCACGGCATCCAGCTCACCAGGGGCCGGTACGCGGGCCGGCTGGTCTTCGGGGTGAACACCGAGACCTGGGACGGCAGCCGGGTCACCGCCAACCACGCGGCACTGATCGTCAGCGACGACCACGGCGGTCACTGGCGGATCGGCGCCACCGACACCTGGCCCATCGCCGACGACGGCACCTTCCGGCAGAAACCCTCGGAGCTGACCCTGGCCGAGCGCGGCGACGGCTCCGTCCTGGTCAGCGGTCGCGAGCAGGATGGCACCGACCTCGGCCACCGCACCCAGGCCGTCAGCCGCGACGGAGGCGACAGCTTCACCGCGCCGTTCCACGACCTGCCCGACCTGTACACCCCGCAGGTGCAGGGTTCACTGCTGCGCCTCGGCGACCGCCTGCTGCTGGCCTGCCCCGCCGACCCCGACCGGCGGCGGACGATGATGATCCGCCCCTCCTACGACGGCGGCCGCACCTGGGACAGCGTGGACCGCGGCACGGTCGTCACCACGGACTGGTCCGGCTACTCCGACATGGTGCGCGCGGACGGCGACACGGTGGGCCTGATCTACGAGGGCGGCGCGGTGGACGCGCGCGACGAGATCCGCTTCGCCCGCTTCACCGAGGACTGGCTCACCCCGCGCCGCGGCCCCGACCCCGTCACCGCCGACCTCGCCCCGCACGCCCGCCCGGCGGCGGTGCTCGGCGGCGCGGAGGAGACGGACGGCGTCTTCGGCGGCGCCCTGCGGTTCGACGGCACGGCCGCCGCCGTACGCCTGCCGTACAGCAGTGCGCTGCCGCTGGGCACCAAGGACTTCACGGCGTCCCTGTGGTTCCGGTACACGGCCACGACCGGGGAGCAGCCCCTGCTGTGGATGGGCGGGACCGGCACCACGCAGCCGCAGGTGTGGGTGCGCGGGGAGCCGGCGAACAACCGGATCCAGGGGCTGATCACGGTGCGGGACGGGGCGATCGCGCCGCAGACCGCCTACGCGCGCACGGCCACCGCGTACAACGACGGCCAGTGGCATCACCTGGTGCTGCGCCGGGGCGGGGGGCGGCTGTCGCTGTTCGTCGACGACACCCGGGCGTCCGTCGCCGACATCCCGGGGTCGGTCAGCCGCAACTCCCCCTTCGGCGTGCACATCGGTCAGCGCATGGACAGCCGGGCCTTCTTCACCGGCGCCATCGACGAGGTGCACGTCTGGGACCGGGCGCTCACCGACGCCGAGCTGTCCGATCCGAAGGCGCTCAGGTCACCGAAGGACACGGTCCTGTGGCTGCCCCTGGACCACGTGAGCGGCTGACGCGGTGACGGTGTCCGGGACCTCCTGCGGGTCCCGGGCCCGTCGCCGGGCGATGAACGCGCACACCATCAGCTGCATCTGGTGGAACAGCATCAGCGGCAGCACGGCGAGGGAGGCGTGGGCGCCGAACAGGACGCCGGCCATGGGCAGCCCGGAGGCGAGGGACTTCTTCGACCCGGCGAACTGGATGGCGATCCTGTCCTCCCGGCCGAAACCGAGCGCCTTGCCGCCGTACCAGGTCAGGACGAGCATCACGGCCAGCAGGACGGCCTCGACGACGAGCAGCCCGCCGAGCCGGACGGGGCTGACCTGGTGCCAGATGCCCCGGGTCATGCCCTCGCTGAAGGCGGTGTAGACGACCAGCAGGATCGAGCCGCGGTCGACCAGCCCGAGGACCTTCTTGTGCCGGGCGACGAAGCCGCCGATCCACTGCCGCAGCAGCTGTCCCGCGAGGAACGGCACCAGCAGCTGGAGCACGATCTTGACCAGTGAGTCGGCGGAGAACCCGCCACCGCTGTTGCCGAGCAGTCCCGCCGCCAGCAGCGGGGTGAGGACGATGCCGATGAGGGAGGAGAAGGACCCCGCGCAGATCGCGGCGGGCACGTTTCCCCGGGCGATCGAGGTGAACGCGATGGACGACTGGATCGTGGACGGCACCAGCGTCAGGAACAGCAGCCCCTGGTAGAGCGGCTGGGTCAGCACCACCGGCACCAGGGAGCGCGCCGCCAGACCGAACACCGGGAAGAGGACGAACGTACAGGCCAGCACGGTCACGTGCAGCCGCCAGTGGCGCAGTCCGTTCAGCGCCTCCCGGGTGGAGAGCCGGGCGCCGTAGAGGAAGAAGAGGAAGGCGATCGCGGCGGTCGACGCGCCCGAGGCCACGTCGGCGGCGGCGCCCCGGGCCGGCAGCAGTGCGGCGAGGCCCACGGTCCCGAGCAGCAGGACGATGTACGGGTCGATCGGCATCCAACTCGGCCGGCGCAGGCGGTTCACGGTGCTCCGATTGCTGTGCGGGGACGCGTCCTGCTCCGGACGCGTCGGTGTGATGTGTCGTTTCCTCAGCGGGCCCGCAGGGCCCCCCTCCATCGTCCTCCGCGGGCCACCGATCGGGAATCCCACACACCACTCTGACTGACATCGTGATCCGTGATAACCGGCTAGCCTGGCGGGTGTGTACGATCCGACACAGCTGCGGACCTTCCTGGCCGTGGCCCAGACGCTGAGCTTCACGCAGGCCGCGCGCCGGGTCGGGCTGCGCCAGTCCACGGTCAGCCAGCACGTACGCCGGCTGGAGGACGCGACCGGGCGGCAGCTGTTCACCCGGGACACCCATTCCGTGGAGCTGACCGAGGACGGCGAGGCGATGCTCGGCTTCGCCCGGCGGATCCTTCAGGTCCAGGAGCAGGCGACGGCGTTCTTCACCGGCACCCGGGTGCGCGGCCGGCTGCGGTTCGGCGCCTCGGAGGACTTCGTGCTCACCCGGCTGCCGGAGATCCTGGAGGGTTTCCGCTACGACCATCCGGAGGTCGACCTGGAGCTGACGGTCGAGCTGTCCGGCACCCTGCACGAGCGGCTGGCCGCGGGAAAGCTGGACCTGGTGCTGGCCAAGCGCGGCCCGGAGGATCCCCGGGGCGAGCTGGTCTGGCGCGACGACCTCGTGTGGATCGGCGCCGAGCGGCTGCGCCTGGACGCCGACCGGCCCGTCCCGCTGATCGTGTATCCCCCGCCCGGCATCACCCGGGCCCGTGCGCTGCAGGCGCTGGAGCGCGAGGGCCGCGACTGGCGGATCGCCTGCACCAGCGGCAGCCTCAACGGGCTGATCGCGGCGGCCCGCGCCGGGCTCGGCGTGATGGCCCACTCCCGGCGCCTGATCCCGCCCGGCCTCTTCCGGCTCCCGGACCGTGCCGGGCTGCCCGACCTGGGCAGGATCGACTTCGTACTCGTCCACGGCCCGCGCAGGGGCACGGCGGAGGAGGCCGCGAACGCGCTGGCGGCGGTGATCCTGGCGGGCGGGGAGCGGCTGCGGCACCGAGGGGGCTGACGGCCGGCCGTCGGCGCCTGGTATGCGGCGATCGCTGCGGTGTGCGCCGTAATCGCCGCGTACAGATTCGGTGGAGATTAGGCCACCGAAACTTACTGACCCGTCAGTATTGTGTCCGGCCCTTCCCCATGTGCGGGCATTTTCCGGTCACCGCCCGGGGGAAACGTGAGGTTTGCTAGGTTTCCAACCCCCTCCCGTCCGGTGACGGCGTGGGGTAGCTTTCACCGCGCTGTGCCGAGCGTCACGGTGTGACCAAGCAGCGAGGATCGGGGAGCGAGGTTTGCGCGAGTTCACCAACCCGCCGCTCACGTCGGCACCGCCGGTGGGCGGTCTGGCCGACGTGGTCTTCGAGCATGCCCGGACGGACCCGGTGCACATCGCCCTCGGCCGCAAGGACGCCTCCGGAGAGTGGCGGGACGTCACCGCCGCCGAGTTCCGCGACGAGGTCCTGGCCCTCGCCAAGGGCCTGCTCGCGCGCGGCATCCGCTTCGGCGACCGCGTCGCCATCATGTCCCGCACCCGCTACGAGTGGACCCTGTTCGACTTCGCGCTGTGGACGATCGGCGCCCAGGTGGTGCCCATCTACCCCACCTCCTCGGCCGAGCAGTGCTTCTGGATGCTCTACGACGCCGAGGTGTCCGCGGCGATCGTGGAGCACGAGGACCACGCGATGACCATCGCCACCGTCATCGACCGCCTCCCCCAGCTGCGCCAGCTGTGGCAGCTGGACTCGGGCTGTGTGCAGGACCTGTACGACGCCGGGGCGCACCTGGACGACGAGCTGGTGCACCGGCACCGGCAGGCGGTCACCCCGGACTCGATCGCCACCGTGATCTACACCTCGGGCACCACGGGCCGCCCCAAGGGGTGTGTCCTCTCGCACGCCAATTTCATGTACGAGGCGGACACCATGATCCAGCGGTGGCAGCCGGTGTTCCACACCAAGAAGGACGACGAGGCGTCCACGCTGCTGTTCCTGCCGCTCGCGCACGTCTTCGGGCGGATGGTGGAGGTCGCCGCGATCCGCGGCGGGGTCCGCTTCGGACACCAGCCGCAGCTGCACGCCGCCGCCCTGCTGCCCGACCTGCAGGCGTTCAAGCCGACCTTCATCCTCGCGGTGCCGTACATCTTCGAGAAGGTGTTCAACGCCGCCCGCCGGAAGGCGGAGAAGGAGGGCCGGTCCGGGCCGTTCGAGAAGGCGGTCGACATCGCGGTGAAGTACGCGGAGGCCGTAGAGGCCAAGGCGTGGGGCACCGGGCCCGGCCCGTCGGCGGGTCTGCGCATGCAGCACCAGCTCTTCGACAAGCTCGTGTACTCCAAGGTGCGCGCGGCGATGGGCGGCCGGATACGGAACGCGATGTCCGGCGGCTCGGGGATGGACCGCCGACTCGGGCTGTTCTTCGCGGGCGCCGGCGTGCAGATCTACGAGGGCTACGGCCTGACCGAGTCGACGGCCGCGGCGACCGCCAACCCGCCCGAGCGCACCCGCTACGGCACCGTCGGCCAGGCCATCCCCGGCGTGACCGTGCACATCGCCGACGATGGCGAGATCTGGCTGTACGGCGGAAACGTTTTCCAGGGCTATCTCAACAACCCGAAGGCCACCGACGAGACCCTGCACGACGGCTGGCTGGCCACCGGCGACCTCGGCTCGCTGGACGAGGACGGCTATCTGACCATCACCGGCCGCAAGAAGGAGATCCTGGTGACCTCCGGCGGCAAGAGCGTCTCCCCCGGCGTGCTGGAGGAGCGGGTCCGCGACCATCCCCTGGTCAACCAGTGCATCGTCGTGGGCAACGACCGGCCCTACATCGCCGCCCTGGTCACCCTGGACCAGGAGGCCGTCGAGCACTGGCTGCAGATGCGCGGGAAGCCGCGCATGACCCCCGCCCAGCTGGTACGCGACCCGGACCTGGAGACGGAGGTGCGGCGCGCGGTGGTCGCCGCCAACACCCTCGTCTCCCAGGCCGAGTCGATCCGCACCTTCCGCATCCTCGCGCAGCCGTTCACCGAGGAACACGGCCTGCTCACCCCGTCGCTGAAGCTGAAGCGGAAGGCGATCGAGAAGGTCTACGACACCGAGGTCGAGGCCCTCTACCGGAGCTGACGCGCCTTGTGCAGCGTCAGCCGACGGTCACTTCGAAGACCTTGTCGGGTCCGTCCGCGGCACCTCCGTTGTTGTCGCAGTTGGTGGTGGACAGCCACAACTGGTCGGCGCCCGGCACCTTGGTGACGGTACGCAGCCGGCCGCCGGGTGCGGCTCGGGCCCGACGGTCTGCCCCCATGGAACTGACTGACCAACCAGTCGGGGCGGATCTCATGGTCAGGAATGCATCACGGCGCCTGATCGTTGACCATGGGAGTACCACCTGTCGACAACCGAAGGATCAAGAGGCTCGTGAGCAGCAAGGTCCCCCCGATCATCCTGAACAACGGCGTCGAGATGCCCCAGCTGGGCTACGGCGTCTGGCAGGTGCCGGACGACGAGGCCGAGCGGACCGTCGCCACGGCTCTGGAAGCCGGTTACCGCAGCATCGATACCGCGGCGATCTACGGCAACGAAGAGGGCACCGGCAAGGCGATCGCCGCTTCCGGCGTGCCCCGCGAGGACATCTTCGTCACCACCAAGCTCTGGAACGCCGACCACGGGTACGACTCCACGCTGCGTGCGTTCGACGCGTCGCTGGAGAAGCTGGGGCTCGACTACGTCGACCTGTACCTGATCCACTGGCCGCTGCCGTCCCGCGGCACCTACATCGACACCTACAAGGCGTTCGAGAAGCTGCTCGCCGACAAGCGGGTGCGCGCCATCGGCGTGTCCAACTTCCTTCCCGAGCACCTGCGTCGGCTGATCTCGGAGACCTCCGTCATCCCGGCGGTCAACCAGATCGAGCTGCACCCGCATCTGCAGCAGCACGCCGCCCGCGAGCTCCACGCGGAGCAGGGCATCGCGACCGAGGCCTGGTCTCCGCTCGGCCAGGGCAAGGGCCTGCTGGAGGTGCCGGCGATCGTGGCCATCGCGCAGAAGCACGGCCGGACCCCGGCCCAAGTCGTACTGCGCTGGCACATCCAGCTCGGAAACGTCGTCATCCCGAAGTCCGTGACGCCGTCCCGGATCAAGGAGAACATCGAGGTGTTCGACTTCAGCCTGGACGACGAGGACCTCGCGGCGATCAGTGCGCTGAATGAGGACCGGCGCCTGGGTCCCGACCCGGCCACCTTCGAGATGGGCTGACACCCTCGCACGCCACGGCCGTCCGCCTGCCCGCACAGCGGGGCGGACGGCCGTTTTCCGCCGTTTTCCGCGGCCCGCGCGTACGTACGGCGCGCTCAGGTCTGCGCGGACGTACGGCGCGCTCAGCCGACGCGTACGTCCGCGTGGACGATCTCGAACTCCTCCAGGGCGACCACCGTGAGGTGCGCCTTGGCCGCGCCCTCGCGGCGGACCACGGCGTTCGCGGCCCGGCTCGCCGCGAGCGACACCCGGTCGGCGAAGAGGACCCCGGCCATGCCGCGGCCGCGCGCCCGGTCCACGAAGAGTGCCGCGCCGGCGAATCCGGACATCACCTCCAGCCGGGGCAGCACGCCGCTGTGGAAGGTGTCGGCGGCGAGGTCCGCGTCCGCCGGGTCGAGCTCGAACCGCGAGACCCGCGCACCGCCGCCGGTCAGGGGCCGGTGCCCCGGGTGGAAGACGGCGGCCTCGTAGTTCTCGACCGCGACGGTCCCGGCGAAGGGCTGCAGCAGCTCCGGCCGCCGCGCGCTCATCACCTCGTCGCTGTTGCGGCGCGCCTGAGCGGACTCCCACCAGCTGACCGTGAGCAGTTTGCCGAGGTCGCGGTCGACGAAGACGCCCGCGCCCCGGTAACCGGGCCGCTCCTCCAGCAGATCGTGGCCCCGGGTGTTCAGGTTCCCGACGGCCGCGCCCAGTCGCGCCGGATCGCCGGTCGCGTACACCGTGCGTACGAACATGCGCCTCGCCTCCCAGAGCCGCGGCCGTGACGGCCGTCGGCGGCAGACATATCCGGATACACCGCTTTCTTCAGTCTTGCCGCAGGTCTCAAATCACCGCAATACGCACAGGATTCCGGACCTCGCAATCAGAGGGTTGACGAGGACATGCCGACGGGTCCACGGTGGACGCCACTGGTAAGGAAACTTTCCTAACAGAAGGGCCCCACAGTGCGCCTTCGTACCCTGACCCTCGCCGCGGCCTCCGGGACCGCCCTGCTCGCCGCCGGAGTGCTTCCCGCACACGCCTCCGCCGGCTCGGCGGCGCGGACCGCCCCCGCCTCGCCCCAGGAGGGCTCGGTCAGCGCGGCCGACCTGCTCGCCAAGGTCAAGACCTGTTCGCAGATATCGAACGGCAAGTACCGCACCGACGACGAGACGTCGGCCACGGTCCCCGTGTGCGGCAAGAACGGCGCGGTGTTCTGGAAGGCCGACATGGACATCGACTGCGACGGCCAGCGCACCACCAACTGCAACGAGAACCGCGACCCCTGGTATCAGGACGACACCGCTTTCCACCAGTCCGACGGCAAGCCGCTGAAGGCGGAGTCGCTCCCGTACGTCGTGGTGCCCAGCTCCAGCAGCATCTGGAACTACGCCGGCGCCGGCATCAAGGGCGGCGGCGTGGTAGCCGTCATCTACAACAACAAGGTGGAGTACGCCGTCGTCGGCGACACCGGCCCCACGAACATCATCGGCGAGGCGTCGTACGCCACCGCCAAGGCGCTCGGCATCGACCCCGACCCGGCCACCGGCGGCGCCGACTCGGGCGTGACCTACCTCCTGTTCAAGAACTCCAAGGTCTCCCCCATCGAGAGCCACAGCGCCGCGGTCGCGCTCGGGGACCAGCTCGCCAAGCAGTTCCTGGCCAACAACTGATGTGCCTCGTACGTCAGTTGGGCTGACCCAGCGGGCGTACGACCACGGTGTTGACGTCGACCCCGGTCGGCTGCCCGATCGCCCAGACCACCGAGTCGGCGATCTGGTCGGCGGTCAGCAGGTGCCCCGGGGGCAGGCTGCCGAGGCCGTCCCAGAACGGGGTCTCCACCCGGCCGGGGGCGACCAGCGTGACACCGATCCCGAGCTCCGTCACCTGGCGGCGGGTGTTCTCGGCGAGTCCGGTGACCGCCCACTTCGTGGCGCCGTAGAGATTGCCCGGGGTGTTCACGAACCCGGCGACGCTGCCGATGAGGACGATCCGGCCGCGGGACTCCTTCAGCGCCGCGACGGAGGCCCGGATCAGCAGGGCCGGGCCGAGGACGTTGGTGAGCAGCATCTCGGTCCAGCCGGCCGGATCGCCTTCGGCGACCGTGTCGTGGGTGGCGGAGCCGGCGTTGGCGACCACCGTGTCCAGACGGCCGTACGTCTTGAGCGTGCGGTCGACGGCGTCCTGCATGTCCTCGAAAGCGGACGCGTTGGCGGCGACCGTCAGCAGTTCGCCGGGATTGCCGAGCCCGTCGGCGAAGTCCCGCAACCGGGCCTCCGTGCGGCCGGTGACGGTCACCCGGTGGCCGGCGGCCAGCAACTGCCGGGCGACGGCGGCGCCGATGCCGGTGGCGCCGCCGGTGATGAGAGCGACCGGAGAGTCGTTCACGTCGGATCCCCCTGTGTGTGTCGGTGAGACCGGGAGTCCATCACTTGGAGCACTCTCGAAGTCAAGTCCCGTCACAGGTACGGCGGTACGGCACCGAGTGCAGGTAACGGCGCCAGGTCGCGGGACCGGCGCCGCCGTGCGCACGGGCACAGACCTCGGCAGCGGCCCGCCGCGGGTCCAACGGGCGTGACCGCTCGGTCAGATGGGCCGAGGCGATGCGCAACTGACGGTCGTCGGCGCCGAATCCGACGGCGAGGGCCGGCCCGTCTCCGGTCGGGACCGTCGCCGGTGCGGACAGCGTGGGCCCGGAGTAGCCGGTCGGTGCCGCCATCGCCCGGCAGGTCGGGGTGCCCGCCCCGTCCCGCAGTCCCCGCAGCTCGTACGCGAACCGCTGCACCGCACCCGCCCCCGGATCCAGCGGTTTCTCCCGGCGGCCCATACACCTCTCCCCCGTCGACGGCGATCCCCTGCAACGCTAAGAACGCCTGCGGGGAGCACACCGGTTGAGCCGGGCGGATGCGCCGCCCAGCACCGACTCCGGTACGCGGGACAAGGCGGACCCGGCTCGGTGCCGGGTCCGGAAAGGGCGGGCCGGTGCCCGGTCCGCAGGGTCAGACGGGCCGTACCGCCCGGTGCACCGTGTGGGCCGTCAGGACGAAGACGTCGGGGCGTCGGTGGACGCTGCCGGGATCGGTTGGGTCCAGCAGACGGTCGAGGGTCGCGAGGTCCTCGGCGTCCAGGGCGTCGGCGTGGATCTCCCGGGCTCGGGTCAGCGTCCCGGCGACGAAGGCGCGGGCACGCTCGGGGACGGGGGCCGGCACATCGAGGAGGAAGCTGCGGGTGCCCGTGTGCTTCAGGCCGGCCGCGGTGAGCAGGGCGGGCCAGTCCTCGGTCTCGGGGACCGAGCCGGGCAGCTCGGCGCGCATCCGGGCGAAGCGCTCCTCCTGGGCCACGTCGAGACGGGCCTGCAGTCCCGGGCGGCCGAAGCCGATCTCGCGGGGCAGACAGCGGCTGGGCAGGCCCCCCTCCAGGATGGCCAGCGTCCCGCCGGGGGCGAGACGGTCGCCGAACGCGGCGAGCGCGGCCTTCTGGTCGCCGAGGTGGTGCAGGCTGCGGCTGGCCCACAGCAGGTCCGCCGGGTAGTCCAACTGGGCCAGCGATCCGGGAAGTTCACCGGCGAGGGTGTCGAAGCGGTCGGCGACGCCCTGGCGCGCGGCCCGGGCCCGGGCGCGCTCCAGCAGCGGCTCGGATCCGTCGGCGGCGACCACCCGCGCGCCGGGGAACGTCTCCGCCATCAGGCAGGCGATCACTCCGGGCCCGCTGCCCGCGTCCACGATCAGACCGGGCTCGGTGACGTCCTTGCCCAGCCAGGCCAGGGCGCGCGCGTAGAGCGGGCCGAGCAGTTCGGCCTCCGCCTCCAGCAGCGCCGCCATGGTGGCCCAGTCGACGTCGCCGCCGTGACCGTGGCCATGGCCATGGCCGTGCTGTGCGGGGTTCCCGGGGTGGGCCTGGTGGTCGTGTGGCATGTCGGTCAGCCTCTCGCTCGGATGCGGTCAGCGTGCGACGGCACACGGTGAGACGCCACTTTCGTTGCCGGTGCCGCAAAAAATTGCCGGTGCGGCAAAGAGGGAGGACGCGCGGGCGAGGTGTTCGGCCTGTCGTGGGTGAGGGCCGGTGCGTGCCGTACGAAGTGGAGCGGCCCGACGGGGCGCACTCGCCGGTCGCGACGGGGGTTCCGCCGGGGCCTCGGCGGGCAGAGGTCGGGGCCCCGGCGGCGGTCGGTCCGTTACGACAGCGGTTACGACAGCGGCGGGTAGGCGTTCCGCATCAGCTGCTGGAACTGCGCGGAGAACCAGTGCCCGGACAGCGGCGCGCCGGCCAGCGCGCCGGTCAGGTTGTTCCCGTTGCGGGCGTTGCCCGTGTACGTCGGGTCGCACATCCGGTCGAAGCCCTTGCCCTCGTCGTTGGCGACGGCGGTGCTGGAACCGTCGGACTCGCCCGGCGGCTTGGCCCACACATAGGCGTCGATTCCGGCGGCCGGGGCCGCGGTCGGCCGTTCGCCGAGGCCGGCGCCGCTCTGGTTGCACCAGTTGCCGACGTGGATGCGCCGGTCGGTGCGGCTGCCGTTGACGTAGTCGTCCACGGAGGTGAGCGGGCCGGGGCCGGTGGGCCGTGCGGTGCCGCCCCAGCCGTTGCGGGAGGTGTCGACCAGCATCCCGATGCCGGGGTCGAACCCGGCCGCGACGAGCTTGTCCCGCAGCGCGAGGGCGTACGACTGCTCGTCCACGTACTGGTTCCAGTCCAGCCACTTCGACTGGCGCACGGTGGTGCCGTTCACGGTGTCGGAGACCTTGAGGTAGGGCTCCGTGGTGGGGCTGTAGTTGGCGGTGTTGACGATGAACCCGGTCACGTCGGCCACGCTCGCGCCGTTCGTCGTGGCCACCTTGTGGAACTCCTGCACGGCGGGGCCGAGGTTGGTGTCCCAGCCGAGCCAGCCGTGGTGGGCGGCGTCCACGTAGTTGTAGACGTTGGGAATGGCACCGAGCTTGTCCAGGGCGTAGGAAACCCCTTTCTCGTAGTTTCCGTTGTTCTTCATGGTCGCGCAGGCGTCCGTACTGGTGTTGGTGCCGCCGGCGTTGGTGACCAGGTTGGGCAGCGAGTCGGGCTCGATGATGGTCGCGATCCTGAGGGAGGCGTAGGCCGGGTCGGAGAGGATCGACGCGATCGGGTCGATGTACTGGGACTCGTACGTGCCCAGGTCGTCCGGGCCGAGTTCGCCGTTGGAGGCGAGGGCGGCGCAGTCGCGTCCGGGGAGGTCGTAGATGACCAGTTGGACGACCAGGTCGCCGGAGCCCTTCTGTTTCAGTGCCTCGTTCAGGTGGTCGCGCAGGCCCATGCCGCCGGCCACGCCGTTGATCGTGGCGATGTGGTCGAGCCACACGGCGGTGGGCTGGTCGGAGATGCGGCTGCCGCCCGGTTCGGCCGCGGCCCTGGCCGACCACTCCGGGTTCACGTAGACCTTGGCCCCGGCATAGGGGTTGTCGGCCCGGCCGCCGGTGCCGCCGCCCCCCGTGCCGCCGCCGCCCGTCCCCCCGCCACCGGAACCGCCGCCGTCGTCGACGTTGCAGGTGACACCGTCGAGGGTGAACGTGGCAGGAAGGGCGTTGGCGCCGCTGTAGGAGGCGTTGAAGCCGAAGCTGAACGAGCCGCCCGTCGCGAGGGAGCCGTTGTAGCTCGCGTTGGTGGCGGTGACGGCGGCACCGCTCTGGCTGATCTGCGCGTTCCAGCCGTTGGTGACCTTCTGGTCGCCGGAGTAACTCCACTTCACCGCCCAGCCCGACTTGGCGGCGGCGTTGTTGGTGGCGGTGACGGCGGCGGTGAAACCGGTGTCCCATTGATTCTGCACCGTGTAGTCGACGGTGCACGGGACGGCCGGGACCGCCGCGCCGGCCGGTGTGGTGGCGAGCGCCGTCCCAAAGGCCCCGGCGACCAGCGTCAGGGCGGCGAGCAGCGATGTTCTGGTACGACTCATGAGTGCGGGTTCCTTTGATCGTCCGTGGTGGCTACGGGTTCAGGGCGCGCAGATGGTCGCGCAGCCCGATGCCGTACGCGGTCGCAGTGCCGTCGTAGGCGGAGATCAGGGACGGCCCGGAGGAGCAGTCCCAGGTGTTCCAGGCCCAGCCCAGGTAGGACAGGTCCCGGTCGTCGAACCACTTCATGACCTGGTCGGAGAAAGCGTGCGAGCAGGTGTTCTCGCCGATCTCGCCGGCGATCAGCGGCACCTCGGCCGCGACCGGGGCGAGCGTGGAGTTCCAGCAGCTCTCGGTCGAGCAGGCGTTGAAGTTGTAGACGTGGTAGGCGGCGGTGAGATTGCCGGCCGGGTCGGTGGGCCGGTAGGCCGGCCACTGGCTGAGGTCGTTGGAGTACGCCAGGCCGCCGGCCATGATGACGTTCTTCGCCCCGGCGCCGCGCACGCTGTCCACGAGATCCTGCATCCCGGCGACCTCGTAGGAGATCCCGGGGCAGGTCCCGCCGTCCCGCCAGCACTTCCAGGCGTCGGTCGTGCTGGAGGTCGCCCGGTCCGGATAGGGCTCGTTGAACAGGTCGAACACCGGCGCCGGGTCGTCTTTGAAGGTGCTCGCCACCGAGGCCCAGAACGACGGGCTGTACCGCATGTCGGGCATGGGCTTCTGGCAGGTGGCGTGCACGTCGGAGCAGCCGGCCGAGTTGCCGGTGTACTGGCCATAGGTCCAGTGGAGATCCAGGATCGGGGTCATGCCGTGCGCCTCGACGCGGGCCACCAGGTCCTTGACGGCATTGATGTAGTTGGCGCCGCCGTACTCGGGTTTGATGCCGGAAAGCCCCAGCCAGCACTCCTCGTTGAGCGGGATGCGCACGGCGTTGGCCTTCCAGTCGGCGATCGCCTTGACGGCCGCGTCGTCGACGGGTCCGTCCCAGATGCCGTAGCCCTGGACGCAACGGAACTCGCCGCCGGAGCGGTTGACGCCGAGCAGCCGGTGGCTGGTGCCGTCGGCGGTCACGAGCCTCGTGCCGGCGACGTGCAGGGCGGGTGCCGTGCCGCCCGTGGGAGGCGGGTCGGTGGGCGGGGGCGTGGTCGGCTCCGGGTCCTCGTTGCAGGTCGTGCCGTTGAGCTTGAACGATGTCGGGGCGGTGTTCGCGCCGGACCAGGCGGCGAGGAAGCCGGCGGTGACACTGTCACCGGTGCCGAGGGAACCGTTGTAGCTCTCGTTTCCGGCGGTCACGGTGGTGCCGGACTGCGACCACCGGGCGCTCCAGCCCTGGCTGACCTTCTGGCCGTCGGCGAAGTCGAAGGTGAGCGACCAACTACTGAGCTGGGCCTGGTTGTTGCTGATTTTCACCGACCCCTGGAAACCGCCCGCCCACTGGTTGGTGACGGAGTAGTCCACCGTGCACGCGGGGGTGGCTCCCTGGGCCGACACCACCGGGACGACCGCGCTGCCCACGAGCGCGACCGCACCGGCGGTGGCTAAAAGTACTGAACGCGGGGGGTGTCGCATGAGCGACTCCTTGCAGTTGGGCGCGCCGGGACGGGCGCGTCGACTGACTGGAACCGCTCCCACTGGTGCGATGGAAGGTAGCGCCAAGTGACGGGGTTGCCCAGGGGAGTTGCCGACTTTTCCGCAACCGCCCCCGTCGAATCTTTTCGACTCTTCGAGCGTCTTGACCGCGCACAGCGCCGTCTCCACTATGGGAGCGCTCCCACTGGTTCAGGCCTTGACTTCTCCCGAGCAGCAAGCCGCAAGGAGGAACCAGCACATGGATCCCGGACGCAGACGCAGAGCCGTGCGGCGGTTGTGGACCGCGGTGGCGGCCGCGTTCGCTCTGCCCCTCTCGATGCTCGTCACCGGCACGACAGCCGCGCACGCGGCGTCCGTGCAGTGCAACGTCGACTACAAGACCAACGACTGGGGAACCGGTTTCACCGCCGACCTCACGATCACCAACCGTGGTACGGCCGCCATCGACGGCTGGACGCTGGGCTACGCCTACAGCGGCAACCAGACGCTGACCAACGGCTGGAACGGCACCTGGTCCCAGTCCGGCCGGGCGGTCACGGTGAAGAACGCCTCGTACAACGGCACCATCGCCGCCGGCGCCGCCGTCTCGACGGGGGCGCAGTTCAGCTACAGCGGCACCAACACCGCACCCACCTCCTTCACCGTCAACGGCACCGCCTGCGCCGGCGCGCACCAGCCGCCGGTGACGGTGCTGACCAGTCCGAGCGCGGGCGCGGTGTACACGCAGGGGGACGCCGTCCCGCTCGCGGCGACCGCGGCGGCCGCCGACGACGCGACGATCAGCAAGGTGGAGTTCTACGACGACACCACGCTGCTCGGCACGGACACGAGCGCGCCGTACACGCTTTCCGCTTCAGGTTTGACCGTGGGCAGTCATTCGCTGGTGGCGAAGGCGTACGACAGCCTGGGCGCGTCCGCCGAGTCCACGCCGGTCGGCGTCACGGTCGCCTCGGGGCCGGCGGTCGTGGCCTCGCCCGCCCAACTGGGTGTCCAGCAAGGTAAGTCGGGCACGTTCGACGTGAAGCTGTCGACCAGGCCGAGCGCGAACGTGACGGTGAGCGTGGCCCGCACGGACGGCAACACCGGCCTGTCCGTCACCGGTGGCTCCTCCCTCACCTTCACACCGTCCACCTGGAACACCGCGCAGACGGTGACCGTCACGGCCGACTCCTCCGGCACCGGGTCGGCGACCTTCACCGCCTCGGCCACCGGCCACACCAAGGCGACGGTCACCGTGACGGAGCTGGCGGCGGCGAAGGCGTACGACGCCCGTTTCCTGGACCTGTACGGGAAGATCACCGACCCGGCAAACGGTTACTTCTCCCCCGAGGGCATTCCCTACCACTCGGTGGAGACGCTGATCGTCGAGGCTCCGGACTACGGCCACGAGACCACGTCGGAGGCCTACAGCTACCTTCTGTGGCTGCAGGCGATGTACGGCAAGGTCACCGGCGACTGGTCGAAGTTCAACGGCGCGTGGGGCCTGATGGAGAAGTACATGATCCCCACGCACGCCGACCAGCCGGCGAACTCCTTCTACAACGCTTCCAAGCCCGCGACGTACGCGCCCGAGGAGGACACCCCGGACCAGTATCCGGCGAAGCTGGACACCTCCGTGTCCGTGGGATCGGATCCGATCGCCGGTGAACTGAAGAGTGCCTACGGCACGGACGACGTCTACGGCATGCACTGGATCGAGGACGTCGACAACGTCTACGGCTACGGCGACACACCGGGCGGCACCTGCGAGGGCGGCCCGACGGCGAGCGGTCCGTCGTATCTGAACACCTTCCAGCGCGGCCCGCAGGAATCGGTGTGGGAAACGGTTCCGCAACCGACCTGCGACGCCTTCAAGTACGGCGGCAAGAACGGTTACCTGGACCTGTTCACCGGCGACAGCTCCTACGCCAGGCAGTGGAAGTACACCGACGCCCCGGACGCGGACGCCCGAGCGGTGCAGGCGGCGTACTGGGCGGACGTGTGGGCGAAGCAGCAGGGCAAGGGCGGTGATGTCTCCGCGACGGTCGCCAAGGCCGCGAAGATGGGCGACTACCTGCGGTACGCGATGTACGACAAGTACTTCAAGAAGATCGGCAACTGTGTGGGCGCGTCGGCCTGCGCGGCCGGCACCGGCAAGGACGCCTCGCACTACCTGCTGTCCTGGTACTACGCCTGGGGCGGCGCCACCGACTCCAGTGCGGGCTGGGCCTGGCGGATCGGCTCCAGCCATGTCCACGGCGGCTACCAGAACCCGCTCGCCGCGTACGCGCTGAGCAGCTACCCGGACCTGGAGCCCAAGTCGGCGACCGGGGCCGCGGACTGGGGCAAGTCGCTGCAGCGGCAACTGGAGTTCTACCAGTGGCTGCAGTCCTCCGAGGGCGCGATCGCGGGCGGCGCGACCAACAGCTGGCAGGGCCGTTACGCCACCCCGCCGGCGGGCACGCCGACCTTCTACGGCATGTACTACGACTGGGAACCGGTGTACCACGACCCGCCGTCCAACCAGTGGTTCGGGTTCCAGGCGTGGTCGATGGAGCGGGTCGCCGAGTACTACCAGCAGACCGGGAACGCCACGGCCAAGGCGGTGCTCGACAAGTGGGTGAAATGGGCGCTGTCCAGGACCACGGTCAACCCCGACGGCACCTACCGGATCCCGTCCACCCTCCAGTGGTCAGGTCAGCCCGACACCTGGAACCCGTCAAGTCCCGGGAACAACAGCGGACTTCACGTCACCGTCGCCGACTACACCAACGACGTCGGGGTGGCGGCCGCGTACGCCAAGGCCCTGACGTACTACGGCGCCAAGTCCGGTGACGCGACGGCGAAGGCGACCGCGAAGGCGCTGCTCGACGGCATGTGGGACAACTACCAGGACGGCCTGGGCGTCGCCGTCCCCGAGACCCGCAGCGACTACAGCCGGTTCGGTGACGGTGTGTACGTGCCGAGCGGCTGGAGCGGCACCATGCCGAACGGCGACGCGATCGACTCCTCGGCCACCTTCACCTCGCTGCGGTCCTTCTACAAGAACGACCCGGCCTGGTCGAAGATCGAGACCTACCTCAAGGGCGGCGCCGCGCCCACGTTCACCTATCACCGGTTCTGGGCCCAGGCGGACATCGCCCTGGCCATGGGCTCGTACGCGGAGCTCCTCGAATAGTCCCCGCTGACGCTCCGCGTGCAGGACCCCCGTCACAGGGCGACGGGGTCTGCCACGGGCCGGGCGACCCCACCCGCAACAGGGGGCCGCCCGGTCGTCAGTCGTCCCCAACGGGACGCGCACGGCGGCGATTTCACGCCGTGGCGCTCACCTCGGGCCGCGCTGTGCGACACGGAGGTGACGTCGTCATCTCGTCAGCGGTTTCCGGAACGCCCGCACCGCGAACACCGGATCCGCACGGGGTCGGTCCTGGTCCGGCAGTGCGGACAGGCGCGCGGCGAAGTCCTCGGTGCGCGGCTCGCCCGGCGGCAGGAGAGTGAACCAGCCGCGGCGCAGGTCGGCGATGGTCGCACGCGGGCTGCGGCCCTGGCCGACGCCGCGGAACGCGGTGGCGCCCGCCGGCCGGAGGCCCTGACGGGCCGCGTGCCCGGTGACGGTGGCGGCGGCGTCCTGGGCGGGGCGGCGCGGGCGGGAGGCGAGGACGGCGTCGATGTCACTGCCGACGTCGTGTGCCGCGGCCTTGTCGACCGTGGTGACGTACACCCCGCCGGGGCGCAGCACGCGGGCGCACTCGGCGACGATCGCGCCGACGTCCTCGGCGTCCGGCAGCAGGTGCAGCAGCCAGATGCTGGTGACCGCGTGGAAGGTGGCGGTGCGGAAGGGCAGACGGCGGCTGTCGGCCCGGACGACAGCGCCCGGCAGCCGGGCCGCCGCCCTGCGGACCATCGCGGCGGCGAGGTCCGCGCCCGTGACCCGCAGCGCGGGCCGGTCGGCGGAGAGCCGGCGGGTGACGATGCCGGTGCCGCAGGCCACGTCGAGGAGACGGCCCGGCCCCTCGGGGATGAGCCCGAGGACCGCCGCGGACGCCGCCGCGGCGCGGGCCTCCCCGCCCCGGGACGCGTCGTAGGCGCCGGCTTCCCTGTCGTAGTCGAGCACGGCCCTCAGTGTGCGCCGTGACCTGGGGCGACGTCCTCCACCCTACGGGCGAGCGCGAAGTCCTTGGCGGTGAGTGCGCCGCCCGCGCTGTGTGTGTGGACGCTGAGGGAAACGGTGTTGTAGCCGAGGGCGAGGTCGGAGTGGTGGTCCAGTTCGTCCTGGACGGCGGCGACGTGCATGACCAGCGCCGCCGCCGCGACGTGCGAACCGAGCCGGTAGGAGCGGGTGAGCCGGCCGGCGTCGTCGACGGACCAGCCGGGCAGTTCGGCGAGCCGGTCCTCGATCTCCTTCTGCGAAAGCGGTTCCACGGCCATGGCCGGTTCTCCCTTCGAGGCGGCGGGAAGGCGGGCTACGCGTTCAGCCTGCCACGCCGGACGCGTGCGCACTCCACCGACAGGCCTGTCGCATCAGCCACACACTCCCGCCCACTCCTCCGCCGGACCGGTCATGTCAGCCGCGCGCGCACTCCGCCGCGAGGTCGTCGGCGAGCGCGGCGATCCGGTCCCGGCCCTCCAGTTGTGCCACCCAGTCGTGCGGCAGGCCGGTGTCGCCGTACCGCGCGCCCACCAGGTTGCCGCAGATCGAGCCGGTGGAGTCACTGTCGCCCGAGTGGTTGACGGCCAGTGGCAGGGCCTGTTCGGCGCGCGGCTCGACGAGTGCGCAGTAGACGCCGATGGCGAGTGCCTCCTCGGCGACCCAGCCCGCGCCGAGGGACTCCACCTTCTCGGCCGTCGGTGCCCCGTCGGCGGCGAGGTCCAGGGCGGTGCGCAGGGCGGCCGTGGTCTCCGTGTGGCCTCGGTGCCGCTCCAGCAGCCGCAGCGTGCGCAGGACCGCGCCTTCCAGGGAGTCCCCGGCGACCAGGTGCGACACGATCGCGGCGAGGGCGCCGGCCGCGTAGTAGCCGGTGGGATGGCCGTGGGTGATCTGGGCGCCGCGCGCGGCCATCGCGAAGGCCGCGTCGGCGGGGCGGCCCACCAGGCCGAAGGGGGCCGATCGCATGACGGTGCCGCAGCCCTTGGAGTCGGGGTTGACCTCGCCCGGTGTGCCGTCGAGCGGGAGTGCGGGGTCGGGCGCGTACATCTGGGCGACGCCGGACAGGCAGGCGTTGCCGGGGGCACGGCGGGAGTACAGCCAGGCCTCGGTGACCAGCCCGCCCGGGGACGGCATGCCGGGCCGCGGCGGCGCCGGCTCCTCGGGGCCGGGCTTGGACTGCGTCTCCAGCCAGCGCTCGTAGGCCTGGCGCAGCAGCAGGGGCCAGGCGACGCCGGTGCCCTTCTCGCGCACCTGGGCGCACGCCTGGATCAGGGCCTCGACGGTGAACAGCGTCATCTGGGTGTCGTCGCTGATCAGGCCGACCGCTCCGCGTGCGCCGGGGGTGAAACCGGTTACGCCGCGCGGACCGTGGGTGGTACGGATCCGGTCCAGGGAGGAGAACTCCACGGGGTAGCCGAGGGCGTCACCGAGCGCGCCGCCGAGGAGGCAGCCGCGGACCCTGGCCCGGTACACGGCGGCGGTCTGAAGACAGGCCTGGGACGAGTTCCCCCACGGCTTCTGCCACGGCTCGTTCGTGCGCAACTGAAGCAACTCCTCGACTACGGTCGGACGTATGGCCATTGTCGCTTCCGGTCCCTCCGCGTCCGCCACCGCCCCCGCCGCCGACAAGGGCGTCGGCCCGCTGCTGCGCGCCTGGCGGGAGCGGCGCCGGGTCTCCCAGCTGGAACTGGCGCTGCGCGCCGACTCCTCGGCCCGGCACATCAGTTTCATCGAGACCGGACGTTCCCGGCCGAGCGAGGAGATGGTGCTCCGCCTCGCCGATCATCTGGACGTGCCGGTACGCGAGCGCAACTCCCTGCTGCTGGCGGCGGGTTACGCACCGCACTATCCGGAGACCCCGCTGGACGACCCGGCGCTGGACGCGTTGCGGGACGGTATGGAACGCCTCATCCAGGGCTACGAGCCCTATCCGGCGCTGGTGGTCGACGCCTGCTACACGGTGGTCGCCGCGAACCGGGGCATCGCGATGCTGCTGGACGGCGTGCCGGAGAAGCTGATGACCCCGGCGCCGAACGCGATGCGGCTGACGCTGCACCCGGAGGGGCTGGCGCCGCGCATCCGCAATCTGCGGGAGTGGCGCGGACACCTGCTGGCGCAGATGGACCGGCAGATCGCCCTGCAGCGCTCGGACCGACTGCGCGCCCTGTACGAGGAGGTGGCCGCCTACCCGGTGCCCGAGGAGGCGCAGGACGACGAAACCGCGGAAACGGTCGCGTACTTCGCGCTGCCGATGCGTATCGAGCACGCCGGCCGGATCCTTTCCTTCGTGTCGTCGATCTCGACGTTCAACACGCCGATGGACGTCACGGTGGCCGAGCTGGCCATCGAGACGTTCCTGCCGGCGGACCCGGCGACCGCCAAGTACCTGCACACACTGACCGGTTGAGCGCCGCCCCGCCGTTCCGGTTCCCCTCGGACCCGTGTGCGAAGGGGGATCACATGGCAGACTGCCCGCGTACTTCGGCGCGTAGGGGAGGCGTGGCGTGAGTGAGCGGCGGGCTGCGCCCACCGTGGGCCAGGTGGTGCTCGGTAAACGGTTGCAGGAGCTGCGCGAGGCATCGGGCCTCAGCCGGGAGGAGGCGGCCCGGGTCCTCAGGGTGGCCTCGGCGACCGTACGGCGGATGGAGATGGCCGAGGTCGCGCTGAAGATCCCGTACGTGCAGGTGCTGCTCGACACCTACGGGGTGGCCGAGGAGGAGTCGGCCGCGTTCGTGCGGCTGGCCGAGGAGGCGAACCAGCCCGGCTGGTGGCAGCGCTTCCACGACGTGCTCCCGGACTGGTTCAGCCTGTACGTCAGCCTGGAGGGCGCCGCCCGGATCATCCGCTCCTACGAGCCGCACTTCGTCCCCGGCCTGCTGCAGACCGAGGACTACGCGCGGGCGGTGCTGGAGGCCGGGACGATCGGGCAGACCTCGCCGGAGAGCGTGGAGCGACATGTGTCGCTGCGCATGGAACGCCAGCGGCTGCTGGAGCGGGACGATCCGCCCCACCTGTGGGTGATCATGGACGAGACGGTGCTGCGGCGCCCGGTGAGCGTGCGCGGCGAGGTGATGCGCGATCAGCTGGACCGGCTGCTGGAGTACGCCGACCGGGACCGGGTCACGCTGCAGGTCGCCGAGTTCGCGGCGGGCCCGCATCCGGGGACGTACGCGCCGTTCACCCTGTTCCGGTTCGCCGAGCCGGAACTGCCGGACATGGTGTTCACCGAGTATCTGACCGGCGCCCTCTACCTGGACTCCCGCCACGAGGTCGCCGCCCATCTGGAGGTGCTGGACCACATGACCGCCCGGGCCGCCTCCGCCCAGCGCACACGGACCCTGCTCCGGGAGCTCCGCAAGTCCCTGTGACCGCACTACCTGGGACCGCAACTCCCTATGACCGCACGACCAGTGACCGCACGACCAGTGACCCGTCCGCCCTGTGACACCCGTCCGTCCACGACCCTGACGTCCCGTCCGGACCGACCCCTGGGGGAACAGCCGTATGACCGCGCCCGATGCCGTGCCCGCGCCGATCGACACCAGCCGTCCGCACCCCGCCCGGGTCTACGACTGGTGGCTGGGCGGCAAGGACAACTACCCGGTGGACGAGGAACTGGCGCGCGACATCCTCGCCGCGGACGGCACCGTGGTGCGCGGGGCGCGCGCCAACCGCCGGTTCATGCACCGGGCCGTACGCACCGCGGCCGAGGCCGGGGTGCGGCAGTTCCTGGACGTCGGAACCGGTATCCCGACCGAGCCCAACCTGCACCAGGTGGCCCAGGACGTGGCCCGGGACGCCAGGGTGGTGTACGCGGACAACGACCCGATCGTGCTGCGGCACGCCGAGGCACTGCTGCACGGCTCCGCCGAGGGCAGCACCGACTACATCCACGCCGACGTCCGGGACCCGGAGACGATCCTGCGGCTCGCCGGCGAGTCCCTGGACTTCGGCAGCCCGGTCGCGCTGTCCCTGGTGGCCCTCACCCACTACCTCGGTGACCAGGAGGACGACGTGTACGGGCTGGTCGAGCGGTACGTCGACGAGCTCGCCCCCGGCAGCTTCCTGATCCTCTCCCAGGTCACCCAGGATCTCAGCCCCGAAGGCGTGGCCAGGGCCGCTGAGCTGTTCCGGAGGAGCGGCACGCCGTTCCACCCCCGCACGCTGCCCGAGTTCTCCCGCTTCTTCGACGGCCTGGAGCTGCTCGGCCCCGGCGTCATCCCGGTGTACGGCTGGCGCCCGGAGCCGGTGGACGTGGCGGCGCAGGCGGAGGGGGTCGTGCCGGTGTACGCGGGGGTGGCGGTCAAACGGTGAGCCCCGGGGCCGGCGGCCCCGATGACCCGTACGGGTCTGTGGACGGGTGCGCTCCCTCCCCCGCCTCTAGGTTCGGCAGTAAGGGGTGAGCCTAGGGAGCGCGCACGTGACCGACACGCAGACTCCGCTGACGGAGGCGGGCGCGGCCCGGCCGGCCACCCGGTGCCAGGACCGCTGGAGCCATGACAAGCTCGTGCGCTCCACCCACCGGGTGAACGCAACCGCTTCCTGCCGGTGCGGCCTGCCTCCGGAGACGTACCGCGGGGCCCGGCGACGGCAGTGCCCCGACGACCCGGCCGACGCCGAGGAGGCCTGATGCCCTCGGACGCGGTGCTGTACCAGGCGGCGGCGCTCTGTCTGACCTACCCGGACGACGACCTCTTCGCCCGGCTGCCGCTGCTGCGCGAAGCCGCCCCGCAGCTGCGGACGTTCACCGACCACGCCGCCGTCACCCCCCGACGGGAACTGGCCGGGCACTATGCGCGGGTCTTCGACGAGAGGAACCGGCACAGCCTCCACCTGAGCCGGTGGCAGGACGGCGACACCCGGCGGCGCGGCACGTCCCTGGCCCGCTTCGAGGACCTCTACCGCAGGCACGGTCTCGAATGCGGCGAGGAGCTGCCGGACTTCCTGCCGGCGGTGCTGGAGTTCACCGCGCGGACCGGCGACACCAGCCTGCTGACCGAACACCGCGCGGGACTGGAGCAGTTGCGCACCCGGCTGACCGCGTACGGCACGCCGTACGCGGCCGTGCTGGACGCGGTGTGCGCCACCCTGCCGACCGGACGCACCTGACGGCACTCGTGCGCCCCCCGGCGGACGGTGGGGCGTCGGGTCAGGCGGCTCCGCCCTTGTCGCCGGGTTCGTCGTCCACGATCTCCGCGTCGACCACGCCGTCCGCGCCCTCCGCGCCGGGCGTGGCCTCGCTCTCCTGGGTGGCCTCGCCGGCGGCGGAGGACGAGGAGGCGTTCGCATACATGGCCTGCCCCATCTTCTGGCTGACGGTGGCAAGTTTCTCCACCCCGGTACGCAGGGCGGTGGTGTCGGCGTTCTGTTCCAGCAGGGTCTTCAGCTCCGCGGCGGCCGTCTCGACCTCCCCGCGCGTGTCGGCGGGAACGCGGTCGTGGTTGTCGCGAAGGAACTTCTCGGTCTGGTAGACGAGTTGCTCGGCCTGGTTGCGGGTCTCGGCGGCCTCGCGGCGTTCACGGTCCTCCTCCGCGTACTGTTCCGCCTCCCGCATCATGCGGTCGATGTCGTCCTTGGGGAGCGCCGAACCGCCGGTCACCGTCATCTTCTGCTCGCGGCCCGTGGCGAGGTCCTTGGCGGAGACGTGCATGATCCCGTTGGCGTCGATGTCGAAGGCCACCTCGATCTGCGGGACGCCGCGCGGGGCGGGCGGCAGCCCGGTGAGGTCGAAGACGCCGAGCTTCTTGTTGTACGCGGCGATCTCGCGTTCTCCCTGGTAGACCTGGATGCCGACCGAGGGCTGGTTGTCGGTGGCGGTGGTGAAGATCTCCGAACGGCGGGTCGGGATCGTGGTGTTGCGCTCGATCAGCTTGGTCATGATGCCGCCCTTGGTCTCGATGCCCAGGGACAGCGGGGTGACGTCGAGCAGCAGCACGTCCTTGACGTCGCCGCGCAGCACACCTGCCTGGAGTGCGGCGCCGACGGCGACCACCTCGTCGGGGTTGACGCCCTTGTGCGGGTCCTTGCCGGTGAGTTCGCGCACCAGCTCGGTGACGGCGGGCATCCGGGTGGAGCCACCGACGAGGATGACGTGGTCGATCGCGGACAGCTGGATCCCGGCGTCCTGGACGGCCTGGTGGAAGGGCTGCTTGCAGCGGTCGAGCAGGTCGGCGGTCAGCTCCTGGAACTGGGCCCGGGTCAGTTTCTCCTCCAGGTGCAGCGGGCCCTCGGCGGAGGCGGTGATGTACGGCAGGTTGATGGAGGTCTCCGAGGACGACGACAACTCGATCTTGGCTTTCTCCGCGGCCTCGCGCAGCCGCTGCACCGCCATCTTGTCGGCGGCCAGGTCGATGCCGTAACTCCCCTTGAACCGCTTCACCAGGTGCTCGACGATCCGCTCGTCCCAGTCGTCGCCGCCGAGGTGGGTGTCGCCGTTGGTGGCCTTGACCTCGATGACGCCGTCGCCGATCTCCAGCAAGGAGACGTCGAAGGTGCCGCCGCCGAGGTCGAAGACCAGGACCGTCTGCTCCTCGCCGCGGTCGAGGCCGTAGGCGAGGGCAGCCGCGGTCGGCTCGTTGATGATCCTCAGCACCTTCAGGCCCGCGATCTCGCCGGCCTCCTTGGTGGCCTGCCGTTGGGTGTCGTCGAAGTACGCCGGTACGGTGATCACCGCGTCCGTGACGTCCTCGCCGAGGTAGGCCTCCGCGTCCCGCTTCAGTTTCTGCAGCACGCGCGCGGACAGCTCCTGCGCGCGCAGCCGGGTGCCGTCGATGGAGCCCTGTTCCGGAAAACGCCAGGAAGCGTTTCCCATGTGCCGTTTCACCGAGCGGGCGGTGCGCTCCACGTTGGTCACGGCCTGCCGTTTGGCGACCTCTCCGACCAGCACCTCCCCGTTCTTCGCGAACGCCACCACGGACGGTGTGGTCCGCGCACCCTCCGCGTTGGTGACGACGGTGGGCTCACCGCCCTCCAGGACGGCCACCACCGAGTTCGTCGTCCCGAGATCGATCCCGACCGCGCGTGTCATGGTCCGTCCCCTTCCGCCCGGGCGCCTGCCGCACTCCCAGCACATGACGCGCCCGCGACCCTGTCAATGCCGGGTTCCCGGGAACGGCGGTGCCGCGCCCCTGACGGGACGCGGCACCGGGGGCGTACGAGTCCTCAGGCCAGCTCGGCCGTGAGGGTGATGGTCGTACCGGCCAGAGCCTGGCTGACCGGGCAGTTCTTCTTGGCGTCCTCGGCGGCCGAGGCGAAGCCCTCCGCGTCCAGGCCCGGCACCTCGCCACGCACGGTGAGGTGGATGCCGGTGATGCCCTCGCCGGGCTGGAAGGTCACGTCGGCCTTGGTCTCCAGCCGGGTGGGCGGGGTGCCGGCGCCGGCCAGGGCGTGCGAGAGGGCCATGGAGAAGCAGCTGGAGTGGGCGCCGGCGATCAGCTCCTCGGGGCTGGTCCTGCCGTTCGCGTCCTGGGAACGCGACGCCCACGTGACCGGCTGCTCGCCGATGCCGGAGGAGTCGAAGGTGACGACGCCGTTGCCCTCGAGCAGGTTGCCTTCCCAGACGGTGTGCGCGGTGCGCGTGGTGGCCACGTTGGTTCCTTTCGCGTCGGGTCCCGTTACGGGGGTTTTCCGTAGCCCTATCCGATCACATCCGGGCTCGTCGCACTCTGAAGACGGGCCCACGCGCAGTGAACGGAAGGTGACTTCCCCGCGGAATCGGAACACGGGCCGGACCGACCAGCTTTCAGGCCGCCCGCTCGTCCTCGGTGTCGTCCGCGCCGGTGTCGTCCGCGCCGGTGTCCTCCGCGCCGGAGGCCTCGACGCCGGAGGACTCGACGCCGGAGGACTCGGTGCCGGTGACCTGGCTCCCGGAGGCCTCGGTGCCGGTGTCGGCGGTCAGCGGCACCTGGGGCCCGTTCAGCTCGCCCAGCCAGCGGCGCAGCACCCGGTGCACGTGCTCCGCGCCGGCCAGTTCCTCCTCGTCGTCGACGGGGGCGGACAACTCCAGGGGCGAGAGCAGGAACGGGTGGGACTGGGCGCCGCCGAGGCCGCCGTGGGAGCCGATCTGCTCCTCGAAGGCGAGAACCTCGCCGTCCGCGGGGTCGAGGGCGGAGTTCACCATGATGTCGGCGGTGTGCGGGAAGGAGTGGGTACGGCGGACCGCGTCGGCGGCACCGGGCCCGAAGCGGGCCAGCGGGCCGGGCCGCTCGTCGAGTTCGGCGAGCGGGATCTCGGCGCCGTGGGCACCGAGCACCACACCGTCGTGCTCCTCGCTGCGCACCAGCAGGAAACCGATTCCCGGGTGGTTGGCGAGGGTGGTGAGCAGAGCGGGGTGGCGGGCGTCGATCTCCTCCTTCGTCATGCGGTGGCGCACGTCGGGGAAGGAGACCAGGCCCAGGTTGCCGGAGGCCAGCACGATCGGCTCGGAGCCGGGCACAGGGCGCTGCTGACCGCCTTTCTCCTCCACGGGACGGCGCAGCGCGGCCCGGACGGCGGCCCGGGCCTCGGCACCGCTGTGCGTGCCCTCGGCCCGGCGCGGCACATGCAGCCCGCACCCGGCCCGGACCAGGTCGCCGAGGGTGAGGCCGTAGCGGGAACGGAAGGTCTCGCCGGGGCTCTGCCCGTGGTCGGAGAGGACGACGAGGCGGTACGGGCGCGGGGCGTGCTCGGCGACCCGCTGCAGGAGGGCGAGGGCACGGTCGAGGCGCTGCAGGACCTTCTCGGCGTCCCGGCCGCACGGGCCGGAGTGGTGGGCGACCTCGTCGTAGGCGACGAGATCGGCGTAGACGGCGGTGCGCCCGGCGAGCATGTCACCCATCACCGCGGCGACGACGACGTCCCGTTCGACGACGGTGGCGAAGGCACGCACGAGCGGATAGAGCCCGCCCCGGCTCACCCGGGGGCGCTGCCTGGCGATCCGGGCGCGGGTGGACTGGCCGATCTCGCGGCCCACCTCGGCGGCGAAGGACAGGGCGGTGCGGACGGCGTTCGCGGGATCGGAGAAGTAGGCGAAGTAACCGGCGCGGGAACGGTTCTCGCGGCCCCGGCGGCGGGCCGCGATGGACAGGACGAGGGCCTGCTCGCCGGCGCCGCCGCTGAAGAGGTTGCCGCGGCTGGCGCCGTCCACGGTGAGCAGCCCCCCGTCGCCGGTGTGCCGTACGGCGCGGCGCTGCAGTTCGGCGGCGCTCGTCGGCCGGTTGCAGACCATCACCTCCCCGCGGTCCTTCTCGTACCAGCGGAAGGCCGGCACGTCGAAGGTGCTGCCGTGCAGGATGCCGAGCTGGCTGGCCCCGGTCTGGCTGGACCAGTCGGTGCGCCACGGAGTGAGGCGGTGGGTCGGCCGCGGGCCGTCGCCGGCCGGTGGTGTGCCGTCGCCGGTCGTCAGCCAGCGCGCGACCGTGGGCATCAGACCCTTGCGGACCGCGGCCGTGAGGACGTCGTGGCCGACGCCGTCGAGCTGGACGAAGACCAGACCGGGCGTGCTGGGGCAGGGCAGGCCGGTTCTGCGGCGGCGGGCGGCGAGGCGGTGCAGGCGCCGTCGGTAGGTCTCGTCGTCGCGTACGGCGAGGGCGGCGCCGGTGGCCGAGGCGACGGCGGACATCACCGCGGCCACGATGACGGCGGTCTCGGGGGCGGCCTCGCCCCGGCCGGAGGGGTTGACGCGCAGGGCGAGCAGCAGCAGGGAGCCGTTGAGGAAGAAGACCAGCAGGCCGAGCACGAGAGCGGGTACGAGCAGCAGGAGCCGCACCAGGAGGGGCCAGACCACGGCCGACAGCACACCGAAGGCACCGGCGCCGCAGGCCGCGGTGACGGCTATCCGGGTGGCGCTGTCGCCGTCGGCGGACTGGAGCTGGAAGTCGGGCAGGAGGCCGGCCAGGACCAGCATGGTGAGCGTGGACACCGCCCATACGACGGTGCTCCGCCCGATCTGACTGGCGACCCGTCGCCACCGCACCCCGCGCACGCCCTGCACACCTCACGTCCGGGCCCTGCTCCGCCCCTTCGGCGGGAGGACCCCGTCTCGCTTCGCCGGCCCGGCGGGCCGGGATCCACCTTGTCATACCGGACACGGCGTCTTCGGGGCCGTACCGGACGGCCACGGCCGGGACCGGTCCGGTCCGGTTCGGTCCGGCAGGGTGTCAGCGGCCGTCGTAGCCGGCCGTCGGCATGGACAGCCGACGGTGCACGCGCGCCTTCATCTGTGCGTCGTACGACGGCTCGGCCCGCCCGACGGTCTCCACCCGGACGCCGCGGCGCGCGCACTCGGCGGTGAACGCCTCGACCGGGGACACGGCCCGCTGGAGCACGCGCAGGCTGGGTGCGACGAAGACGTCCACGCCGGGCCGTACGCCGTCCCACAGCGCGCCGTGGTCGAAGCGCAGCCCGCCGACGAGGAGCTCCCGGGCGATGACGTATCCGCGTTCGGCGGCCCAGCGGGCGCACATGGCGTGCTGGCTGCGGGAGTCGACGAGGAAGGGGTCGGCTTCCAGTTCCTCCAGGGGGGTCAGGCTCGCGATGGCGGTGACGCGCACGGTCGAGAGCGCGTCGAAGGAACCCCGCAGCTGTCCCATGGCGTCCCCCCTCACCTCCGGGTTTCGCCGCCGACCCTACTCCTGCCCGTAGGCTTCGGGGAGTCGCGTGAAGGAGGCGAAGAAGGTGCCGGTGGAGATCACCTGGTGGGGTCACGCCACCTGCACGCTGCAGGACACGAACACGCGTGTGCTCACCGATCCCCTGTTCGCCCGCAGGCTGGCGCACTTGCGCCGACGCCGGGGCGCCCTGCCGCCGGCCGAGGCTCGTCACGCCGACGTGGTCCTCGTCTCCCATCTGCACGCCGACCATCTGCATCTGCCGTCGCTGGCGGATCTCGCCCCAGGCACGCGCCTGCTCGTGCCCCGGGGCGCACCACGGGCGGTGCCCGGTCTGCGCCGTCTGCGGCAGGCACGGGTGACCGAGGTGGTGCCCGGGGACCAGGTGCGCGTCGGTGAGCTGCTGGTGCGGGTGGTGCCGGCGCTGCACGACGGGCGGCGGCTGCCGGTGGGGCCGCACCGCTCGCCGGCGCTCGGCTACGTCGTGGAGGGTGAGGCGCGCACCTACTTCGCCGGGGACACCGGGCTGTTCGACGCGATGGCCGAGCGGGTCGGGCCGGTGGACGTGGCGTTGCTGCCGGTGGGCGGCTGGGGGCCGTACCTCGGTGCGGGGCATCTGGACGCGGGGCGGGCGGCGCGGGCGCTGGCGGGGCTGGCGCCGCGGGCCGCGGTGCCGGTGCACTACGGGACGTACTGGCCGATCGGGATGGACGCGGTGCGCCCGCACGAGTTCCACGCCCCGGGTGACGAGTTCGTACGGCTGGCGGCCGCCGCGGCGCCGGAGGTGGCCGTGCACAAGCTGGGTCACGGGGAGAGTGTGCGGCTGGAGGTCGCACGGTGAGGTGGCCCGCCTCGGTGGCGGTGCTGGCCGCCGCGTCCACGTCGACGGTGCCGCCGGAGTCGACGCAGCAGGCGCTCGGGTACCCGTCGTTGTTCCTGCTGGTGCTCATCGGGGCGCTGGTGCCGGTGGTGCCGACCGGGGCGCTGGTGAGTTCGGCCGCGGTGGTGGCGTTCCATCAGACGGCGCCGTTCGCGCTGGCCCTGGTGTTCGCGACGGCGTCGCTGGCGGCGTTCCTGGGGGATGCGGCGCTGTACTGGCTGGGGCGGCGCGGGATGCGGTCGCGGAACGGGTCGCGGTGGCTGGAGGCGATACGTGCCCGGGCGCCGGAGGAGCGGCTGGCCCAGGCGCGGGGGAAGTTGGCGGAGCACGGGGTGGCGGTGCTGGTGCTGTCCCGGCTCGTCCCCGCGGGGCGGATACCGGTGATGCTGGCCTGTCTCATGGCCGACTGGCCGCCCCGGCGGTTCAGCCGGGGGAACCTGCCGGCCTGCCTCGCGTGGGCGGCCACGTATCAGGTGATCGGCATTCTGGGGGGTTCGCTGTTCCACGAACCGTGGGAGGGGGTTGTGGTGGCGGTCGCGCTGACCGTTGTGATCAGCGCGATGCCGGGTGTCGTGCGACGCCTTCGGGGGGCTCTGCGATAGCGCCGCCGGGGTTCTTGTCCGCTTCGGGCCGCGGGTCCCTCGTGATGTCCCGCGCGGTTCCCCGTGCCCCTTTCAGGGGCACCTCACTCGAGCACCTTGGAAGCGCCGACCGGCAGATCCCACAGGTCCTTCCGCTCCAGTCCCGTCTTCTCCCAAGCGGCCCGAACCCGCGTGAGCGGTTCCAGAACCGGCTCGGCCGAGAGGACGAAGGTGCCCCAGTGCATGGGGGCCATGCGGTGGGCGCCCACGTCGAGGGTGGCCTGGACGGCTTCCTCGGGGTCGCAGTGGACGTCGCTGAGCCACCAGCGGGGGTCGTAGGCGCCGATGGGCATGAGGGCGAGGTCGATGCCGGGATAGCGGCGGCCGATACGGGAGAACCAGTGGCCGTAGCCGGTGTCGCCCGCGAAGTACAGGCGCTGTCCGTCGGCGTCGGTGAGGACCCAGCCGCCCCAGAGGCTGTGACAGGTGTCGGTGAGGGTGCGCTTGGACCAGTGGTGGGCCGGGACGAAGTCGAAGCGGACCCCGGCGAGTTCGGCGCCCTCCCACCAGTCCAGCTCGGTGACACGGGTGAAGCGGCGGCGGCGGAACCAGCGGCCGAGGCCGGCCGGTACGAACACCGGGGTGTCCCGCGCGAGTCGGCGCAGGGTGGGGGCGTCGAGGTGGTCGTAGTGGTTGTGGCTGATGACGACGGCGTCGACGGACGGCAGGGAGCCCCAGGGGACGCCGACCGGCGTGATGCGGGACGGGGTGCCGAGGATGCGGCGGGACCAGACGGGGTCGGTGAGGACGGTCAGGCCGCCGATCCGGACCACCCAGCTGGCGTGTCCGGCCCAGGTGACGGCGAGGGTGCGGGTGTCGACGCGGGGCAGCGGGGCGGGTGCGCAGGGGAGCCTCGGGAGGTCGGCGAGGCCTTCGCGGCCGGGGCGCACGGTGCCTTCGCGGGCGAAGCGGGCGAGGGCCTTGAGGCCGGGCAGCGGGGCGGTGAGCCGGTCGTGGAAGGTACGCGGCCACACGCGGTGTTCGCCGAGCGGCCGGGGCTCGGCCAGCGGGGGGAAAGGGGGTGCCAGGGGAGCCGGCGTGCCGGTGCCGCGCGTCGGCGGGGTGGTCGTCGTCACGGTGGTCGCGGGCGTCGCGGGCGTGGCGGTGGTCGCGGGCGTGGACGTGGTCGTGGTCGTCGTCGTGGCCGGTCCGGGCTCGTGGGTGTCGGGCTCGTGCGTCTCGGGCTCATGCGTCTGCTGCGTCATCGAGGAGGCTCCCATCGCTGAGCTTCGTCGCGGAGGTCGTCGAGGACCGACGTCAAGGAGTTCAACGCGCGTTGCAGGTGTGGCAGTTCCAACGGTGCGGGTGAGGTGAGGCATTCCCCGCGTTCCTCGTCCGTGCCGCCCAGCAGGGGGCCCGTGGCGAGGCGGACGCGCAGCGCCCCGAGGTCGTCGCCGAAGCGGTGGCCGCCGGGCGCCGGCATGCCGAGCCGGGCGGTGAGCAACTCCTCCAATTCCTGGGCGTCGCGGACGCCTTGGGCCGCGAGGGGTTCGCGCAGCGGGCCGAGGTCGGCGTACAGGTGGCGGCCGGCCTGCGGGGGGCGGGCGAGGGCACCGGCGGCGACGACGGCGGCGTGCGCGGCGGCGGCCACGCGCGCGTGCAGCCGGACGGCGGCCTCGCGCCGTTCGGTGACGGGCAGGGGTTCGTCCAGGGCGTAGCCGGCGGCCGCGGCGACGGGTGCGGCGATGCGGGCGCCGAGCGCGGTGAGGATGTCGAGCACACGCGCGTGGAGGTGTTCTCCGGTCTCGGTGTCCGGGAAGCGGGCGACGGCGGCGGGCCAGCCGGCCGGCAGCAGGGAGCCGGCGAGGTCGGTGACGACGGTGACCCGGTCGGACCACATCTCCGCAGGACTGAGCAGCACGGTGCCGTGCGGGTGGTGCAGGGTGTCGCGCCACGTCTCGTCGCTGACCAGGTGCAGGCCTTCGGCGGTGGCGGCCTCGACGGTCTCGTGCAGCAGCTCGGGCGGGGCGACGGTGGCGGTGGGGTCGTCGGCGACGGACAGCACCAGCAGTCGCGGGTCGCCGCCCTCGGCACGGACCCGGCGGACGGTCTCCAGCAGGGCGTAGGGGTCGGGCACGCCGCCGCTCTCGGCGGGGGTGGGGACGTGGTACGCGGGCCGGCCCAGCACCCGGGCGTACGGCACCCACCACGCGGCGCACGGCCGGGGCACGAGGATGTCCGCGCCGTCGCCGGCGAGTGCCGCGGTGAGGGCGAGCAGCAGCGCGGGGGCGCCGGGGCCGGCGGCCACCTGGTCGGGGACGGTGGGCAGGCCGCGCCGGGTCCAGTAGCCGCAGGCGGCTTCGAGGAGGGCGGGGGCACCGCCGACGGGCTGGGCGCCGGTGCGGCTCGCGGCGGCGGCGAGTACGGCGGTGAGTTCGGGAAGTACAGGGAGGCCGTCGGCGGGCAGGGGCGGGCCGTAGCGGACGGGGCCATGGCCCTCGGTGTCCGTCCGCCGCATGTCCGCCTCCGCGCGGTCCTGGTGCCGTGTGCCGCCGGTCCGGTCCGGGTGGCCGGGGCGGGCTGTGCCGTCGTGCCCTGCCGGTCGTGCCGGTCGGCTACCGCCGTCGCCCGTGTGTCGGTCGGTGACCGCCGTGGCCTGAGGTGCCGTTTGCTACGGGAGCCGCCTTCCGGTGTTCTCGTGAGGGTGTGTACCCGCCCGGCGGCCCTTCATGGGGCGGGCGAGGTCCCCGTCTCACATGTCCAGGGGCCGCCCGCCCGCGGCGCGCCGGCGGCCGTACAGCCGGTAGCCGGCTCCGCCGCAGGCCGCGGCGATGAGGGTGGCGCCGGAGGCGAGGGCCGGGACCGATTCGGTGAAGGCGCCGCCCTCGCCGGCCGCGACCCCGTGCTGCACGGTGGGCGGGCCGCACCGGTCGGGTCCGGGGGCCTGCCGGTCGCCGGGTCCGCCGCAGTCGCGCCCGTCGGAGTGGGGCTGGTCGTGGGCCTGCGGGTTCCCGTGGTCGTCGCCGTGGCACTGACCGGGCTCGCGGCACGGGGTCCGGTCGGGGCACGTCTCCCCCGTCTTGCAGGCCGCACCGCTCGGGCAGGGCTCGCCGGCCCGGCACGCGGCGGTGCTGTCGTGGGACTGACCGCACTGCTGGGGCGTGACGCACGGGCTCGGGGCGGCGCTGGGGACCGCGCCGCCGGACGGAAACACCGTGCCCGGTACGTCACCACGGGATGCACCGCCGGACGGAAACACCGTGCCCGGTACGTCACCGTGAGGTGCGGTGCCCGTCGGGTAGCCGGTGCCGGGGACATCGCCACGCGATGCGGTACCGGAGGGATACACCGTGCCCGGGACATCGCCACGAGCCGCGGTACCCGCCGGATACCCGGTGCCCGGAACATCGCCACGCGCTGCGCCGCCGGACGGGTACAGCGTGCCCGGGACCTCACCAGGGGCCCCGGTGCCCGTCGCATACCCGGTGCCCGGACCACCGCTGAGGCCCGTGCCGCCCGGCGGATACACAGCGGCCGGGACATCACCGCCAGCCCCCGCACCCGCCGGATACCCGGTGCCCGGAACCTCACCACGAAGTGCGCCGCCGGACGGGTACACCGTGCCCGGCACGTCACCAGGAGCCCCCATGCCCGTCGCATACCCGGTGCCCGGACCACCGGTGAGGCCCGTGCCACCCGGCGGATAGCCGGCTCCGGGGCCTGGTTCGGCGGCGGTCGCGGCGGGCCCGGACAGGGCGAGCGCGGCACCGGCGACGAAGGCGACGGACAGGGCACGGGCGGTGCGGCGCATGGGACGGGCTCCTCGGCGGAAGGTCGGCGGTGGTGGGTGGGCCGGACACCGGTACGGCAGCGCGTCGGGCACCGGTTGGCGGTGCGGTGGCACGGCCCGGCGGCGTCACGGGTACGGGGCACGGGGTGCGCCCTCACTGCCATCACAGCCCGCGCGGCGCCACGGCGCGCGCGGCCGGGCCCCATTCGCAGGACCCGCCACGCCCGGCCGGGTGACGGAGCCCGCCGCAGGCCCCTCCGGAACACCTGAACGGTCCCGCGTCCGCGCCATGGGGAGGTTTTCCGTCCCCGGCGCAGGTCACTCGGTAGCTGCTGACCGGGTTGTCCGTTCGTCCCCCACCGTGGAGGTCACTTCATGAGCACCAAGGTCGCCGACCACATCCTCGAACGCCTGCGCGCCTGGGGCGTGGACCAGGTATTCGGCTATCCGGGCGACGGCATCAACGGGCTGCTGGCGGCGTGGGGCCGGGCCGAGGACCAGCCCCGCTTCATCCAGTCCCGGCACGAGGAGATGTCCGCGTTCGAAGCAGTCGGGTACGCGAAGTTCAGCGGCCGGATCGGCGTGTGCGCGGCGACGTCGGGTCCGGGTGCCATCCATCTGCTGAACGGCCTGTACGACGCCAAGCTCGACCATGTGCCGGTGCTGGCGATCGTCGGCCAGACCAACCGGACCGCGATGGGCGGCTCCTACCAGCAGGAAGTCGACCTGCACACGCTGTACAAGGACGTCGCCTCGGACTTCGTGGAGACCGTGACGGTGCCGGAGCAGCTGCCCAACGTGCTGGACCGCGCGATCCGCACGGCCTACGCCCGGCGCTGCCCGACCGCCCTGATCATTCCCGGCGACGTGCAGGAACTGGACTACTCGCCGCCCACGCACGAGTTCAAGATGGTGCCCTCCAGCATGGGCATGAGCGACTACACGGCGACCCCGACGGACGAGGCGCTGCGCCGGGCGGCGGACGTGCTGAACGAGGGCGACAAGGTGGCGATCCTGGTCGGGCAGGGCGCGGCCGGTGCGGTCGCGGAGGTCCAGGAGATCGCCGAGCTGCTCGGCGCGGGCGTCGCGAAGGCGCTGCTGGGCAAGGACGTCCTCAGTGACGAGCTGCCGTACGTCACCGGGCCGATCGGGCTGCTGGGCAGCCGGCCGTCGTACGAGCTGATGCGGGACTGCGACACCCTGCTGACGATCGGTTCGTCGTTCCCGTACACGCAGTTCATGCCGGACTTCGGCAAGGCGCGGGGCGTGCAGATCGACATCGACCCGCACATGATCGGCATGCGCTTCCCGTACGAGGTGAACCTGGTCGGCGACGCCCGGGCCACGCTGCGGCGCCTGATCCCGTTGCTGAACGGCGAGCGGGGCGGACGCGAGTGGTACGACACGGTGTGCGCGAACGTACGGCGCTGGCACGAGACGATGGACCGGCGGGCGGGCCTGTCGGCCGATCCGATCAACCCGGAGTACGTGGCGCGGGCGCTGGATCCGCTGCTGCCGGAGAACGCGATCCTGACCTCCGACTCCGGTTCGGTCGCCAACTGGTACGCACGGCACATCACGATGCGGCCGGGCATGCGCGGTTCGCTGTCCGGGACGCTGGCCACGATGGGGCCGGGGGTGCCGTACGCGATCGGCGCGAAGTTCGCGCATCCGGACCGGCCGGTGTTCGCGCTGGTCGGAGACGGCGCGATGCAGATGAACGGCCTCGCGGAGATGATCACGGCGGCGAAGTACAAGGACCGCTGGTCGGATCCGCGGCTGGTGGTGGGGGTGTGGAACAACCAGGACCTGAACCAGGTGACGTGGGAGATGCGGGCCATGGAGGGCGCGCCGTCGTTCCTGCCGTCGCAGGAGATCCCGGACGTGCAGTACGCGGCGTTCGCCCGTTCGCTCGGCCTCACCGGGGTCCGGGTGGAGAAGCCGGAGGACGTGGAGGCGGGCTGGCGTGCGGCCCTGGAGGCCGACGGGCCGTGTGTGATCGAGTTCCTGACCGATCCCGCCGTACCGCCGATCCCGCCGCACGCGAGCTGGGAGCAGATGGAGTCGACGGCCGCGTCGATCCTCAAGGGCGACGCCGACCGCGGGTCGATGATCAAGCAGGGACTGAAGGCGAAGGTGCAGGAATTCCTGCCGGGCAAGGACAAGAGCTAGCCCCTCGTGGAGGCAGACATGCAGCGAGGCAGTGACCGGCTGAACGTCCATCGGGACGACGAGATGAAGCACGAGCTGAAGGGACTGCTCAGGTCCGGGCATCCGACTCGGGTGGAGGAGTGGCACGATCCGGAGCCGGCCGCCGACGACGACCCGGAGGTGTGGAGCGGGCCCGTGGGCGGCCTGGGATCGCCGGCGTCGCTGGAGCGGGTGCGGACGGAGCTGACCCACACCCTGAGTCGCAGCTCGTTCCCGGCGACGGCCCGTGACGTGGCCCGGATGCTGCGTCGGCGGAACGCGCCCGCCGGACTGGTCGACGCGGTGGCCCGGCTGCCGCACTCGGCGCGCTACGAGAACGTGCAGCAGCTGGCCGAGGCGCTGGCGGCCGGCCGGTGAGCCGGGGCCAGGCGGCGGACATCGCACGGGGTGCCGGTGTCGACGTCGACGTGGCGACCACCCGGTTCCTGCTGTACGGGCTGCTGCCCGGCTGGTTCGTGCCCGGCCTCGCCGACTGGGCGATGCACCGGCGCACCCGGATCGAGGACACCGCCGGGACCAAGGAGTCCCTGATCCACGCGCTGATGATGGCGGAGGTCGGGCTGCCGATCGCGCTGACCCTGAGCTGCCGGATCAATCCGCTGCTGCTCAGCGTGCAGCTCGGGACGGCGGCGGTGCACGAGGCGACGGCGCTGTGGGACGTGCGCACGGCCGTGAACAGCGACCGGGAGGTCGGGCCGGTCGAGCAGCACATCCACAGCTTTCTGGAGTCGCTGCCGTTCGGCGCGCTCGCGTCGCTGATGTGCCTGCACGCCGACCAGGTGCGCTCGCTCCTGCGGGGCGGCCGCGGGGATCCGGACGCCTGGCGGCTGCTGCCGCGCCGGCGGCCGCTGTCGCCGGGCTATCTGGCCGGCATCGGCCTCGGGATCGGGCTGTGCGTGGTGCTGCCGTACGGCGAGGAACTGCTGCGCTGCCGGCGGGCGGCCCGGCGCCGCAGGCGGCGCACCCGCGACCGCAAGGCCGTTCTGAAGGGCATGGAAGGAAGCTGAGCACGATGCGTATCGCTTTTCTCGTGGCGCCCGAGGGCGTCGAGCAGGTCGAGCTGACCGAGCCGTGGAAGGCGGCCTCCGACGCCGGGCACCAGCCGGTGCTGGTGTCGACGAAACCGGGGAGGATCCAGGCGTTCGACCATCTCGACAAGGGCGACACCTTCGACGTGGACGAGGTGGTGGGCGAGGCCTCGGCGGGGTCGTTCGGCGCTCTCGTGCTGCCCGGCGGGGTGGCCAACCCGGACTTCCTGCGGATGGACGACAAGGCCGTGGCGTTCGTGAAGGACTTCTTCGACCGGGGCCGTCCGGTCGCCGCGATCTGCCACGCGCCGTGGACGCTGGTGGAGGCGGACGTCGTACGGGGCCGGGTGCTGACGTCCTGGCCGAGTCTGCGCACGGACATCCGCAACGCGGGCGGCACCTGGGTGGACGAGCAGGTCAAGATCTGCGACCACGGCTCCAACCAGCTGGTGACCAGCCGCAAGCCGGACGATCTGAAGGCGTTCTGCGACGCGTTCCTGCACGTGTTCGCCGGGGAACCCGGCTGACCCGGTGTCCCTCGACCCGGTGTCCTTCGAAGGCCGGCCCGCCCGGGCCGGCCCTTTCGTGCGCCCGCCCGGGCCTTGGGGACGCGCGGTGTGCCGGTCAGGTACCGGACGCCTCCGGAGTCGCCGCCTCGCCACACCGACGGTCACGGGCGCCCTCCCGGGTGCGGCCCGCGCTGACCAGGCGGCGCGGGTTGCGGCGCAGATACTCGCCCTCCAGCTGCGCCATGCGCTCGTTGTGGGTCCGCAGCGCGTCGTTCGAGCCGTACAGAAGGGTGTCGTGGCGCGTGCGGTGGATCGTCTCCAGCTCCTTCATGAGCTGCTGGTCGTCCAGTCGGTTGGGGTCGACTCCGGTCATGTGGTGCCCCGCTCGTCGTGTCCGTGTCCGTGGGTCCCGGCCGGGTACCCGCCCGGCATGCACTGCCCCCGAGCGTTTTCCGGGAGGAATCCATGGAGCTCGCGTTCCTGAGTCCACTGTACGAACATCCGGGGTCCTGGGCCTCCGCATACGTCGACACCTCGGTGCACACGGAGGACCAGCAGCAACGACGTCATCTGAGTGCGGAGGCGGTCACCCGGGAGCTGGCCCGGCTGGGGGCGGACGAGCCCATCTGCCGTGCGGTGCACGACGCCCTGGAGGGTCTGCGGCACGCTCCGGAGCCGTACGGCCGGGCCGTGTTCGCCCGGGACGGCGAGGTGGTCCTGGAGGTCCCGCTGACACGGGGGCCGCAGGACGGCGAGGCGTACTGGGGCGCTCTGCCACGGGTGACACCACTGCTGGACCTGGCCGGTGAGGACCCGCTGACGCTGGTGGCCTACATCGACCGCACCGGTGCGGACTTCGAGCTGCGCAGCGCACTGCTGCACCAGGAGGCCGGGCAGGTGACGGGCCGCCAGTGGCCGATGCACCGGTCGAAGGCCTCCGACTGGTCCGAGCGGCACTTCCAGCTCAAGGTGGAGAACACCTGGGAGCACAACGCGCGCGAGGTCGCCGCGGCACTGGCCGCCTGCCAGGAGGAGACCGGCGCCGACCTGCTGATCCTGTGCGGTGACGACCGGGAGCGCAGGTCGGTGCACGAGCAGTTGCCGAAGGCGCTCCAGGACCGTGCGGTGGAGATGTCCCGCGGCAAGGACAGCCCGCTGCTGCCGCGGGAGGTGGAGGAGATGCGTGCCGACCACGTACGGCGGCGGATCCTCGCCGAGACGGAGCGGTTCCGGGCGGCGCGGACACCGGACGAGGAGCGGCGGGCCGCGGCCGTCGAGGGGGTGCCCGGGCTGATCGAGGCGGCGCGCGAGCACCGGCTGGCCGAGCTGTTGATCCGTCCGGACGCGCCCGACACCCATCGCGAGGTGTGGATCGGTGAGGACCCGGACCAGCTGGCCGCCCGCCGGGGCGAGCTGCGGACCCTCGGCGAGCGGCAGGCGTGGCCGGCCCGCGCCGACGACGCGCTGATCCGGGCGGCCGTGGTGACAGACGCGCCGGTCGTGTCGCTGACACCCGTGCTGGAGGACACCGGTGCTCAGGTCGCGGCGGGCGGCCTGGGCGGGCTGCTGCGCTGGAGGTGACGGGGCGCCGGGGGCCCGTGACGGACCCGCGTGCTTCGCCGGCCGTAACCCCCGCCGGGGTCAACGGGCCCGTTCCACGCGGCGTTCGTCCCAGACCGGTTCCGGGGTCTCGCGGACGCGGCCGTCGCTGCCGAAGACCAGGTAGCGGTCGAAGGAGCGGGCGAACCAGCGGTCGTGGGTGACCGCGAGGACCGTGCCCTCGAAGGCCTCCAGACCCTCCTGGAGCGCCTCGGCCGACTCCAGGTCGAGGTTGTCGGTCGGCTCGTCGAGCAGCAGCGCGGTGGCGCCGGCCAGTTCCAGGAGCAGGATCTGGAAGCGGGCCTGCTGGCCGCCGGAGAGCCGGTCGAAGGCCTGCTCGGCCTGCAGGGTCAGCTCGTAGCGGCGCAGCCTCGACATGGCCGCGCCGCGGTCCTGGGAGTGTTCCTTCCACAGGATGTCGAGCAGGGTGCGGCCCTTGAGTTCGGGGTGTGCGTGGGTCTGCGCGAAGTGTCCGGGTACGACGCGTGCGCCCAGCTTCCACTGCCCGCTGTGCGCGACGTCCTCGCCGGCGAGCAGGCGCAGGAAGTGCGACTTGCCGGAGCCGTTGGAGCCGAGGACGGCGACCCGTTCGCCGTAGAAGACCTCCAGGTCGAACGGTTTCATCAGGCCGGACAGCTCAAGTCCCGTGCAGGTGACGGCCCGTACGCCGGTACGGCCGCCCTTCAGGCGCATGGTGATGTCCTGCTCGCGCGGCGGCTCCGGGGGCGGTCCGGCCTCCTCGAACTTGCGCAGGCGGGTCTGGGCGGCCGCGTACCGGGAGGCCAGCTCGTGGCTGACCGAGGCCGCCTGACGGAGGCTCAGGACGAGCTTCTTCAGCTGGGCGTGCTTCTCGTCCCAGCGGCGGCGCAACTCCTCGAAGCGGGCGAAGCGTTCGCGGCGCGCCTCGTGGTAGGTGGCGAAGCCGCCGCCGTGCACCCAGGCGTCGGCGCCGGCCGGTCCCGGTTCCACGGAGACGATCTTCTCGGCGGCGCGGGCGAGGAGTTCGCGGTCGTGGGAGACGAACAGGACGGTCTTGCGGGTCTCCTTGAGCTGCTCCTCCAGCCACCGTTTGCCGGGCACGTCGAGGTAGTTGTCGGGCTCGTCCAGCAGCAGCACCTCGTCGGTGCCGCGCAGCAGGGCCTCCAGGACGAGTCGTTTCTGTTCGCCGCCGGAGAGGGTGCTCACCTGCCGCCACTGGGCGCGCTCGTACGGCATGCCGAGCGCGGCGGTGGTGCACATGTCCCACAGGGTCTCGGCCTCGTAGCCGCGTGCCTCGGCCCAGTCGGCGAGGGCCTGCGCGTAGGCCAGCTGTGCGGCCTCGTCGTCGACGGTCATGATGGCGTGCTCGGCCTCGTCGACGGCCTTCGCCGCCTCCCGGATCCGGGGCGGTGCGACGGACACGAGCAGGTCCCGTACGGTCGTCTCGTCCCGTACGGAGCCCACGAACTGGCGCATCACGCCGAGGCCGCCGCTGACGGTGACGGTGCCGGCGTGCGGCTTCAGCTCGCCGGAGATCAGCCGCAGCAGGGTGGTCTTGCCGGCGCCGTTCGGTCCGACGAGCGCGACGGCGGCACCCTCGCCGACCCGGAAGGACACGTCCCCGAGCAGGGTCCTCCCGTCGGGGAGGTGGTACTCGAGGTGCGCGGCTTCCAGATGTCCCATGCCGAGGCATTCTCCGGGCCGCCTTGCCCACGGGCAAACGGATATCCCCCGTCCACCTACCACCCGGGCCACCGGACGCCCCCGTGGCCCGTTCCGCGTGGGCGCAGGCCAGGGTCCGGTCGGCCCACAGACCGCTCCACGAGGCCCGCTCCCCGGCCGTGACGAAGGTCTTCCTGCGCCGGCGCGTCCTAGCCGGCCGTGTCCACCGGCTCCCCCGCCGGTCCGGCCTCTCCTGCCGGTTCCACCGTGGCTCCCTCCCAGGAGAGGGCCTTCCAGCCGTCGGCCGGGGTGCCCTCCAGGACGATGGTGCCGGTGTTGCCCAGGGGGCGGGCGGCGGCGAAGGCGATGTCGACGTTGTCGGCGCGGGCGGAGGTCCACAGGCGGATCGCGGCGCCGTGGCTGACCACGGCGACGGTGCCGGCGCCGCTCGCGGCGGCCTCCGCGATCACCGCGTCGTACCGGGCGAGGGCCTCCTCGCCGCTCTCCCCGCCGGGGATGCGCGACGCGGTGTCGCCGGCCGCCCAGGCGAAGATCGTGCGCATGTACTGCCGGCCCTCGGCGGATTCCCCGGGCAGCATCTCCAGGTCGCCCGCGGACACCTCCCGGATGCCGTCGCGGACGATCACCTGAAGGCCCCGGGCGGCGGCCAGCGGGGCGGCGGTCAGCCGGGTGCGCAGCAGCGTGGAGGCGTAGACGGCCTCGATGTCCTCGTCGGCGAGCGCCTCGGGCAGTGCGGCTGCCTGCGCCTCGCCGAGCGGGGTCAGCGCCGGTCCGGGCACGGCGGTGTCCAGCAGACGGTCCACGTTGGACGGGGTCTCACCGTGGCGGACGAGGAGCAGGCGCATCCGGGGAACTCCTTACGCGCCGGCCGGGCACCCGGCGCTGACAGGCACAACAAACGGGCACTTCAGGGTAACCGGACCCCATGAGCCCGGATCTGGATCTCACTGCCCGTACGACCGGCCACCGCACCCTGTGCTGGCTGCTGGACCTGGACGGCCGGCTGTTCGAGGCGGCGGCCTCCTGGCACTGGCCCGGCGCCGAACGGGTGCTGCCCCGCCTCAGCCGCAGCGCGAACCACGGAGTGCTGTGGTTCGCGACGGCGGCGGCGATGGCGGCGAGCCGCACCCCGAGGGCCCGTAGCGCGGCCGCCCGGGGCCTGGCCTCCCTCAGCGTGGCCTCGATGGCCATCAACACGATCGGCAAGCGCTCGGTGCGCCGGGCGCGGCCGGTGCTGGACCCGGTGCCGCTGGTGCGGCAGCTGAAGCGGCAGCCGATCACCACGTCCTTCCCCTCCGGGCACTCCGCGTCGGCCGCCGCGTTCGCGACCGGCGTCGCGCTGGAGTCCCCGGCGTGGGGCGCGGCGCTGGCCCCGGTGGCGTTCTCGGTGGCGGCCTCCCGGGTGTACACGGGTGTGCACTTCCCGAGCGACGTGCTGGCCGGCGCGGCCCTCGGCGCGGGCGCGGCGTTCTTGGTACGACGGCTGATGCCGACCCGCAACCAGGCGCGCCGGGCGGCCCGCCCGCGGGCGGAGGCGCCCGCGTTGCCGGAGGGCGAGGGCCTGGTGATGGTCACCAACCGTGCCTCGGGCACCGCGGACCGCGTGCGGGCCCTGCACAACGCGCTGCCGAGGTCGGAGATCGTCGAGTGCGCGCCGGAAGAGATCGGCGACGAGCTGGCCAAGGCGGCGGCCCGGGCCCGGGTGCTGGGCGTGTGCGGGGGCGACGGCACCGTGAACGCGGCCGCCGGGATCGCCCTCAGGCACGGACTCCCGCTGGCGGTGCTGCCCGGCGGCACCCTCAACCACTTCGCCCTCGATCTGGGCGTGGAGGACGAGCGGGACCTGGCCCGTGCGGTCCGGCACGGCGAGGCGGTGCGGGTGGACGCGGGCCGGTACGCCACCGGCGCCGAGGAGGGCCTGTTCCTGAACACGCTGAGCCTGGGCGTCTACCCGGAGCTGGTGCGCGAGCGGAACCACTGGTCGCACCGGATCGGCGGCTGGCCGGCCGGGCTACTGGGCGCGCTGCGGGTGCTGCGCGCCGACCGGCATCCGCTGGAGGTGGAGCTGGGCGGTGAACGGCGGCCGCTGTGGCTGCTGTTCGTCGGCAACGGCGTCTATCACCGGATGGGGCTCGCGCCCGGCCGCCGTACCGATCTCGCGGACGGGCTGCTGGACGTGCGGGTGGTGCACGGCAGCCGCCGGCCCGCGCTGCGGCTGCTGGCCGCGGCCGCGGCGGGCCCGCTGACACGGTCCCCGGCGCATGCGGCGGTGCAGGTGAACCGGCTCCGGCTGACGGGGGTCGCGCCGGGCACCCCGCTGGCGTACGACGGCGAGGTGACGGCCGCGTCGGGCGAGGTGACCCTGGAGAAGCTGCCGGAGGCCCTGACGGTCTACCGCCCGTTGAACACCGGTTCCTGACGGGTGGCCGGTGGACCGGATCTGACGCTCCGTCAGTCCATTATGCAAAACGGCGGTCTCATCATTCGGCATGCGCGCGTACGGTGATGCGTACCAGCGGTGACGAGGGGCGAAGGGGAACACCATGCCGAAAGCGCAGGAGACCGCCGTCTACACGCACGGGCACCACGAGGCGGTGCTGCGTTCGCACACCTGGCGGACCGCCGAGAACTCCGCGGCCTATCTGCTGGGCTCCCTGAAGCCCCACATGAAGATCCTGGACATCGGCTGCGGGCCGGGCACCATCACGGCCGACCTGGCGGCGCTGGTCCCGGACGGCCATGTCACCGGCGTCGACCACGCGCCGGGCGTCCTGGAGCAGGCCCGGGCCACCGCCACCGCGCGCGGCCTGACCAACGTGGACTTCGCGGTCGCCGACGTGCACGCCCTGGACCATCCGGACGACACCTTCTGCGTGGTCCACGCCCATCAGGTGCTGCAGCACGTCGGCGACCCCGTGCAGGCGCTGCGCGAGATGAGGCGGGTGACCAGGCCGGGCGGGTTCATCGCCGTACGGGACGCGGACTACGCGGCCATGACCTGGTATCCGGCGGTGCCGGGCCTGGAGGACTGGCTGGACCTGTACGAGCGTGTGGCCCGCGCCAACGGCGGCGAGCCCGACGCCGGGCGCCGGCTGAGGGCGTGGGCACGGGCGGCCGGGCTGACCGACGTCACCGCCACCTCCAGCACCTGGACCTTCGCCACGGCCGCGGAGCGGGCCTGGTGGAGCGGCCTGTGGGCGGACCGGACCGTGGCCTCCGCCTACGCGGAACGGGCCACGGAGGGCGGTCACGCGACGGCGGAACAACTGGGGGCCGTGTCCGAGGCATGGCGGGAATGGGGCCGGCACGAGGACGGCTGGTTCGCGGTACTGCACGGAGAGATTCTGTGCCGTAAAGAAGCCTGATCCGCGAAATTCGGGAAACCCGTTCTGCAGGAGGTTGACATTATGGTTCCCATCCTGCTGGTACTGCTTCTGGCGCTGATTCTTTTCGGCGCCGGATTTGCGGTGAAGATTCTCTGGTGGATTGCTCTGATAGTGCTTGTCGTCTGGCTGCTGGGTTTCCTGGTCCGCAGCACCAACGCCGGTGGCGGCAGGGGCCGCTGGTATCGATGGTGACGTGAGCTAGTCGCGAGGCAGTAGCGGTCCGAGCGGCCCGAGGTCCAGGTTCAGGTCCTCGGGCCGCAGGCCGTACCGGTCGCGCAACTCGGCCATGCGGTCCTCCAGGAGCATCAGGGTGAGCCCGATCCGCTCCTCCTGCTCCTCGGTCAGCTCGCCGGTGTCGAAGCGGCGCACGGCCTGCCGTTCCATGAGCTGCCGCAGCAACTCCACGACGGTGAGCACCAGTTTGACCAGGTCACGCTCGACCGTGTCGGGCTCCAGGTCGAGCCGGTTGCGCGGGGTCACAGGATCTCCTCGAAGGGCGAGGGCACCGACTCGTTCACCGAGCTGATCAGCGCGTTCAGATCGATGCGGACCAGGTCGACGTCCGCGATCCGCAGGGTGACGTCACCCGTGATCACCACTCCGCCGGCCAGCAGCCGGTCGAGCAGGTCCACGAGGGCGATCTCACGCCGTTCGACCACGGTCACGGCGTCGCCTCCCCGACGAACGAATAGGCGGCCCAGGGTCCGGTGAGTTCCACTCGGATTCCGGGCGCCTCGTCCTTCGTACGGTCCACCATTTCCACGAATTCCTCGGAATGTCCGCGGGGCACCAGATAGGCCGCGTTGAGTACGTTGCGGCCGGGCTCGGCGGAAAGCGCGGAATTCTGTGGGGCATGCAACCGGGAATCCTCGGCATACCGGGAAAGACCCTCGTGCAGCGACCGGGCGAAGGCCTCCGCCCGCTGCCACCGCTCCTCGGTCGCGTGGGTGCTCTCGCGCCGTCGGCGCAGGTAGTCCCGGCCGCTCGCGGGCTGCGCGGCGGGGGCGAGCTCGGCGGGCTCGGCGGGCTCGGGTTCCAGGTACACCTTGACCCCCCACTCCACCCGGCCCTCCAGCCGGTCGAGGGTGCGCAGGAAGTCGTCCTCGCGGGCCTCGATCATCATGCGCACCCCGCTGTCGTCCCGGAAGACGGTGGCGAGCTGGAGCGGCAGCGGGGTGGTGACCGTGGTGAGGGCGTCGATCACGCCCTGGTGCGCCCGCGCGGTCACGGCGAGCCAGTCCAGGTCCTCCAGGTGCGCCTTCAGCGCCTCCTCGCTGAAGTCCGCCGGCGGGACCTGGCTGACCACCGCGATCAGGCCGCGGTGGTGCAGCAGCGCGGGCGGGGCGCCCCCGACACCCGTGAGCTGGGACTGCAGGGGCGTCCCGAAGGGGCGGCACACGGCGTAGACGTAGCGCAGTCCGGTCATGGTGCCTCCTTCGGCGCGCGGCCCGGCTCCAGCTCCTCCAGGCGGGCCAGCCGTTCCCTCAGCTCGACGTTCTCCCGGGTCAGCTGGTCGCGGCGGGCCCGCGAGGAGAGCGCGGGATCGCTCTCCCACCAGTCGATGCCCATCTCCTTGGCCTTGTCGACCGAGGCGACGATGAGCCTCAGCTTGACGGTCAGCAGTTCGATGTCGAGCAGATTGATCCGGATGTCACCCGCGATCACCACACCTTTGTCGAGCACGCGCTCCAGGATGTCGGCGAGGTTGGCTCCGCTGCCCTGGCCGTACGGCTCGGGGAACCGGCTGGGCGTCGTCATCGACGGCTCCCGCGCTCGGCGTACTCGGGCTCCTCTTCCTCTTCCTCGTACGCGTCCTCCTCGGGTTCGTCCTCGTACGTTCCCTCGTCCTCGCCCTCGTACTCCTCCGGCTCCTCCTCTTCCTCCTCTTCCTCGTCGGCCTCCTCGGATTCCCCGGGCTCCTCGGACTCGTAGGGCTCCTCCTCGTCCTCGTACTCCCCGGACTCCTCCTCGGCGTTCTCCTCCTCCTCGGCCACCGCGTCCTCGTGGCTCTGGACGAGCTCGCCGTCGCTGATCTCGCCGCGCCAGCCGTCCTCGGCCTCACCCTTCAGGGTGATGAACCTCGCGTAGTTCTTCAGGTCCAGCCTGACCCGCCGGCCCTGGGCGCGCCACAGATTGCCGGTCTTCTCGAAGAACCCGCTCGGGTAGTACTCGATGACCAGCAGGATCCGGGTGAGGTTCTCGCCGAGCTCGTGGAAGGTGACGACGCCCTTGGTGCTGCCCTTGGCGCCCTGCGAGGTCCACTGGATGCGGCGGTCGGGTATCTGCTCGGTGGTGTGCGCCTTCCAGCTCCGGCTGGACCAGAAGATCTTGGCCTGCCAGTCGGAGTCGGTGTCTCCGGCGCGGCTCGCGCTCTTGACGCCCTTGGCGAAGGTGGAGAAGTCCTGGTACTGGGTCCACTGGTCGTAGGCCGTGCGCAGCGGCACGCCGACGTCGACCGACTCCATGATGACCGTGGGCTTGTTGCCGCTCCGGCTCTTCTTCCCGCCCTTGCCGCCCCCGAGGTTCTTGAAGGCTTCCGTGACGTTGTCCTTGACTCTCGAGGTCCCCAGCTCCAGGGCGGAACGCAGCGGCCCCTTGCCTTCGGCGACCTTGCGCCCCGCGTCGAGGGCCAGCTTGGCGAAGCCGGGGCTGTTGCCCTCGGCGATGTCGGTGAGCTTGACGGTGGTCTCGCCCAGCTTGCGGCCCAGGCCCGAGAGCAGCCGTTCGGCCTGGGCGGACAGGTACTCCTCGGCCTCGGCCTTCAGCCGGTCGGCGGCCTCGCTGTGGGCGAGGTCGGCGAGCGGGTTGCCCTTCGCGCCCTTCCCGGTCGCGCCCTTCGCGGCCCGGCCGGCCGTGGAGGCCGCCGATCCGAGCGTCTCGGTCATCGGTCATCGCCGCCCTTCGACGAGCCCCCGCCACGCGTTCCGGCCGTCTTCTTCGCGGCCGTCCTGCGGGCGGGGCCGGTCTTCCCGGCCGCAGCCTTCTTCGCCGGGGCCGTCCTCTTTCCCGTTGCCTTCTTGTCGGTTGCCTTGTTCGCGGGGGCCTTCTTGGCCGTCTTCCTGCCGGACGGCTGCCGCTGCCGCTCCTCGCGGTCCGGGTCGTCGTCCTTGCGTGCCCTGCGGCCACCCTCGCCCCGCGCCTCGCGGTCGTCGTCCTCGCCCTCGGCGTGGTCGTCGTCCGCACGCTCCTCGTCCGAGCCGGCCGTGGGCAGCGCCCCGGACAGCCCGTCGCGGACGTGGGCGGTGCGGTCGTGCAGCCGGTCGGCGAGCGCGCCCATCTGCCGCTCGACCATGGCCCCGGACGCGGCCTTGCCCACGCCCCGCAGGTCCTCGCGCAGCTGATCGCCGATCTCCTTGAACTGCGGGTTGTCGCGCAGTTGCTGCCGCGCCACGGCGGCGAGCGCGCCGGGACCCAGGTTCAGCTTCTTGCCCGCGACCAGGGAGCCGACCGCGAGCGCCATCTTCAGCTTCTTCGTGCGTCCCAAGAGATACCCGGCCCCTATCGCGAGGCCCAGTGCCGTTCGGTTCATCATCACGTCCCGTCGCCTGTGGCTTGGCCTGAGTGCAGGCCGGTCTCCAGCCGGTCGAGCAGTTCGTCCTCGCGGCGGTCGAACTCCTCCTCGGTGATCTCGCCCGCCTCCAGTTGTTCTTCCAGTCGCGCCAGCTCGGCCCGTACGGTTGCGGGGTCGTAGTAGATCCGTTCCGCCTCGCGGAGGACCTGGCCGACCGCCCACCTGGCGCCGCGCACCGGTGCGAACGGCAGCAGCAGCACCTCACTGATCAGTCCCATGGGCTCCTCCTTCCGTCCGGGCCGCCCGGTCAGCGCGCCCCGCTGTCCGTGCCGGCCGGCTCGGCCGCCGGCTGGGCGGGGCCGGGCTCGACGAAGCTGTACGGCGGCAGCGGACCGTTGACCCGCAGTTCGAGGTGGGGGTGGTCGGCCCGGACCCGGTCGACGGCCGCCAGGAAGTCGGCGGCACCGTCCCGGGCGACCAGGAACGAGACGTTGAGCAGCCAGCCGGTGGACTGCGGACCGGCGCTGACCGCGGCGGCGGCCGGCTCCAGCCCGGACTGCACCGAGGCGGCGTCCTCGGCCTCCTTGGCCTTCACGGCGCTCGCGACCAGTTCGCCGAGGCGCAGCTTGTCGTCGTAGCTGCCGCCGCCCGCGCGCCGGTTGGCCTCGGCGAGGCTGCGCAGCTCCGTGTTCTCGGCCATCACACGATGCAGCACGGCCTCTTCGATGTGGCTGGCCTTGACGTTGTACTCGACCTTCCCGTCGAGGGCTTTCAGTCGCTCCAGGTAGTGCTCGGCGCGCTCGTCGAGCACGTGGGCGACGGCCTCGTCGTCGGGCGCCACGTTCCCGAACCGCATGGGCAGCACACAGCCGGCCGCGCCGGTCTCGGCGAGGACGTTCTGGTGCGCCAGCAGGTCCCGGCGCTTGGCGCGCAGGCCCTCGGGGGCATCGCTGACCACGGCGGCCAGCTCACCGCTGCTGAGAACCCGCACCCGCTGGGGCGGCTCGCCCACGCCGTTCATGCCCTCGGGCAGCCCCCGGTGCGAACGGGCGGTGATCCCGTAGACGTAGGTACTCACTCCCGCTCCTCCTTCCGGCGGGCCGGGGCCTTACGGGGGCGGGGCCGGTCCTCGCCCTCCTCGCGGGCCTGCTTGAAGGCGTCGGAGATGGTCTCCGCCGCGCCGGACAGGGCACCCTTGGACTTGCCGCGGGCACCGGACTCGGTGACCTCGCCGACGAGGTCGGGCAGCCCCGGGCTCTTGCGGGGTCCGGCCTCCAGGTCGAGCCGGTTGCACGCCTCGGCGAAGCGCAGATAGGTGTCGACGCTGGCCACGACGACCCGCACGTCGATCTTCAGAATCTCGATACCGACCAGGGAGACCCGCACGAACGCGTCGATCACGAGCCCCCTGTCCAGCACCAGTTCGAGTACGTCGTAGAGGCCGCTGCTGCCGCCTCCGCCTGCGGCCTGCTGTGCCGGGACAACAGTCATGCCGGCCGTTCCTCCTCTTGGATAGTCGGTGTCACAGTGGCTCCGCGGACGCGGCAGGAGGCGGGGCGGCCTAGCGGCCGCCGCGACCTCGCGCGTCGGCCCGCCCGCGTTCGTATCGGTGGACGCGTCGGTAGCCGGTGAGCTGCCCCGAGTGGTCGAGTTCGACCTGGTAGCTCGCCATCAGGCTCATCGTGTCGGGAACCCGCGCGAGCTCGAGGACCTCCACCTCGAGCGCCCATCCGTCCTCGGTCCGCTCGAAGGAGGTCACCGACTCGGGCGCGAGCCCGGTGAGTTCGGCGAGCTGGGCACGCGCCTGCCGCAGCACCTCCATGGGTGCCGAACGCTCCTCGTCGGCCCTTCTCGGCTCGGCGTCCTGTGACTCCTGTGAGTTTTGGTTTTCCTGTGAAGTCTGTGACTGGGATGTGTTCTTTGTGTTCGACATGGCCACCTCTCTCTGCGGGTGGCCCCTCATCCCATGGCCAAACCTCAGGAGCGAATCTCCGCCAGGCGCCGCCGGGCCGGGCCCAGGGCGCGGCCCCGGCCCGGCAGGCCCGCCCAGGGGTCGCTGCGGGCCTGGTCGACGGCGTCGGCGATGGTCCAGCGGCGGGCGTCGAGCCCGGGGTCGTCCAGCTGCTCCCAGGCGAGGGGGACGGCGACGGGCGCGCCGGGGCGAGCGCGCACGGTGTAGGGGGCGACGGCGGTCTGCGCGTAGGCGTTGCGCTGCACGTCGAGGTAGAGACGGTCGCCGCGGTCCGCCTTGCGGGCCGCGGTGGTGAGCCGGTCCGGGTGCCGGGACGCCAGCAACTCGGCCACGTCCCGGGCGAATCGGCGCGCCTCGTCGAAGTCGCTGCGGCCGTCGAGACGGACGACGAGATGGAGTCCGCGCGAGCCGGTGGTCATCGGGGCGGCGGGCAGCCCCAGTTCGTCCAGCAGCTCCTTCAACCGGACGGCCGCTTCGCACACTTGGGAGAAGTCGTCGCCCGGCGGATCGAGGTCGAAGACGAGCTGGTCGGGGTGGTCGACACCGCCGGAGCGGTCGGTCCGCGAGAGCCAGCGGTGCAGGGTGAGGCAGGCCTGGTCGGCGAGGTAGAGGAGGGTCGCGGTGTCGTCGCAGACGGCATGGGTGACCGTGCCGCCCTCCTTGGCGACCTCGGCGCGGGTGATCCAGTCGGGATAGTGCTCCGGGACGTTCTTCTGCATGAACCGCTGCCCGTCGAGACCGTCCGGGTAGCGCTCCAGCATCAGCGGACGGCCCCGCAGGTGCGGCAGCAGGTGCGGGGCGACGGACCGGTAGTAGTCGGCGAGGTCGCCCTTGGTGTACTCCGCGGCGCCGGAGCCGCCCGGGAAGAGCACCTTCCCGGGCCGCTGGATCCGCACCGCACGGCGGCCCGCCCGTATGGTCCGGGCGTCCGCGGCGCTCATCGCACGACCGCCTCCTCCACCAGCAGCTTCGCGGCCGCCGTGATCCCGGCGGCGTCGATGCCGGACGCGTGCAGCTGCTCGTCGGGCGCGGCCGACCCCGGCATGGTGCGCACCGCGAGCCGGACCAGCCGGGGCACGGGCCGGCCGTCGCCGAAGGCCTCCGCCACGGCGTCGCCGAGGCCGCCCTCGGCGCGGTGGTCCTCCACGGTGAGCAGACAGCCGGTCTCCTCGGCGGCCCGGTGCAGCGTGTCCGCGTCGACGGGCTTGACGGAGTACAGGTCGATCAACCGCACCGGGATGCCGTCCTCGGCGAGCCGGTCGGCCGCGGCCAGCGCCTCGGGCACGGTGACCCCGGCCGCGACGACCGTCAGCCGGTCCTCCTCGCTGGAGCACAGCGTCTTGCTGCCGCCCACCGGGAACTCCTCGTCGGGGCCGTAGATCACCGGTGTCTTGCCGCGGGAGGTGCGTAGATAGCGGATGCCGTCGAGCCCGGCCATGGCCCCGACCAGCCGGGCGGTCTGGTTGGCGTCGCACGGGTACAGCACCGTCGAGCCGTGCACGGCCCGGAACATCGCCAGGTCCTCCAGGCCCATCTGCGAAGGCCCGTCCTGCCCGATGGAGACGCCGGCGTGCGACCCGACCACGTTGATCCCGGCACCGCTGATGGACGCCATCCGCACGAAGTCGTAGGCGCGGGTGAGGAACGCGGCGAACGTCGACGCGTACGGCAGCCAGCCCCGCGTGGCCATGCCGACGGCCGCGGCGAGAAGCTGCTGCTCGGCGATGTAGCACTCGAAGAAACGGTCGGGGTGGGCCTTGGCGAACTCCTCGGTGCGGGTCGAGTCACCGACCTCGCCGTCCAGGGCGACGACGTCGCCACGGGCCGAGCCGAGCGCGGCGAGGGCGGCACCGAAGGCGTCCCGGGTCGCGACCTCGTCGCCCTCGTCGTAGCGCGGGAGCTGAAGCACCTCGGTGGTCAGGTCGCGCAGCGCGGCGGCGGCCGGCGGCTCGCCGACCCGGACGTGGAGGGTGCGCGGTCCGCCGAGCTCGGCGACGGCCTCCTCCGCGTCCGGCAGCGGCTTGCCGTGGTGGCCCTCCAGGTCCTCCACGGCGGCCACACCCTTGCCCTTGAGGGTGCGGGCGAGGATCACCACGGGCTGCCCGGTCGTGGACAGCGCCTCGCCATAGGCCCGGTCGATCTTGTCGACGTCGTGGCCGTCGATCTCGACGGTGTGCCAGCCGAAGGCCTGGAACCGGCGGGCGTAGGCGTCCAGGTCGTGGCCGTGCCGGGTGGGGCCGCGCTGGCCGAGCCGGTTGACGTCCACGACGGCGATCAGGTTGTCCAGGTGCTCGTGCCCGGCGTGTTCGGCGGCCTCCCACACCGAGCCCTCCGCCAGCTCGCTGTCGCCGCACAGCACCCACACCCGGTAGCCGGTACGGTCCAGGCGCTTGCCGGCGAGGGCGATGCCCACACCGACGGGCAGGCCCTGGCCGAGGGACCCGGTGGCCGTCTCCACCCAGGGCAGCCGCCGGGGCGTCGGATGCCCCTCGAGCCGGCTGCCGAGCTTGCGGAAGGTGAGCAACTCGCCGTCCTCGATGGCACCGGCCGCCTTGTACGCGGCGTACAGCAGGGGCGAGGCGTGTCCCTTCGACAGTACGAAGCGGTCGTTGGCGGGGTGTTCGGGGCGCTCGAAGTCGTAGCGCAGATGGTGGGCGAGCAGCACGGCCATCAGATCGGCCGCGGACATGGAGGACGTGGGATGCCCGGATCCCGCGGCGGCCGAGGCCCGCACACTGTCGACACGCAACTGCTGTCCCAGTTCGGCGAGTTCGTCGGGGTTCATGAGTCTCCTTGCGGTGAGTCGAGGGGTACGGTCCGCGGTGTCACTGGGCGGCGGGGTCCGGGGGGTCGGTGCGCTTGACGGGGCCGGGGGCGGGATGGTCACCGCGCTCGGCGGCGGGCGGCGCGTCCGCGCGTTCCGGTGCCCGGTCCTGCTCGGGCCGCCGTTCCGGTCCGCCGGGCACGCGGGGCAGCTCCGGGGAGGCCGTGTCCAGGGGGACCGACCAGGACCGGACGAGACCCAACTGGACGCCCTGGCGCGGCAGTACGGCGTCCAGCAGCCAGTCGGCGGCGACCCGGACGCGGTTGCCGGGCAGCGCGGCCAGGTGATAGCCGCGGGTGACCGCGCCGGCCGCCGGGCCGGACAGCGGGATGCCGAACGGGTTGGCGGCGGCCCGGACCCCGCCGAGGTCGACCGCGAAGCCCAGGTCGCGATGGCGGTAGACGCGCCGGCGCCGCCCGAGAGCGAGCGAGGCGGCCACGTTCTCCCCGGCCACCCGGCCCTGCCGCCACGCGTGCTGGGCCGTCATCGGCGTGAACGCCCCGGGACGCTCCAGGTCCGGTACGGCGGCCGCATCTCCGCAGGCGAACACCTCCGGCCGGCCCGGCACCTGCAGATACGGGTCGACGATCAGCCGGCCCCGCTCCAGCGGCTGCCCGACGGACTCCACCAGCGGATCGGGCCGTACCCCGACACACCACACCAGTGTCCGGGACGCGACGAACTCCCCGTCGGTGAGCAGCACCCCGTCATGGGCGGCCTCCTTCACCGAGGTGCCCATCCGCACGTCGACGCCCCGCGACCGCAGCACCCGGTCGGCCGTACGGGACAGCCGCTCGTCCATCTCCGGCAGCACGCGCTCGGCCACGTCGAGCAGCATCCAGCGCGGCCGGAGCCCGCCGGGCAGCGGATGCCGGCGGGCCAGCTGGTCGGTGAGCAGCTGCATCTGCGCGGCCACCTCGGTGCCCGTGTAGCCGGCACCGACCACGACGAAGGTGCAGCGGGCGGCGCGGACCTTCGGGTCGTCCTCGCCGGCGGCCAGCTCCACCTGCCGGGTCACGTGGTCGCGCAGGTACAGCGCCTCGGGCAGCCCGCGGAAGCCGTGCGCGTGCTCGGCGACCCCGGGGATGGGCAGCAGCTTGTTCACGCTGCCGACGGCCAGCACCAGCCGGTCGTAGCCGAGGGTGCCGATGCCGCCCTCGGGGTCGGAGTAGTGGACGGTACGGCCGTCGAGGTCGATGTGGTCCGCCTCGCCGAGCACCATCCGCACCCCGTGCAGGGTGCCCGGCAGTGACACGGTGACCCTGCGGGCCTCCAGGGTTCCGGCGGCCACCTGGGGCAGCAGCGGCAGGTAGAGGAAGTAGTCGGTCGGGTTCAGCAAGGTGATGTCGGCCTGGTTCCGGGTCAGCCGGGCCAGTGTGCGGGCAGCCCGGTACCCGGCGAACCCGGCACCGACGATCACGACGTGAGGTCGGCTCACGGTGCGCCTCCGGCGGTATGGCTCGTCCGAGGTTTTCCGCGTAACCGGGGCCGGGGCACCCAAACGCCGGGCGGGTCACCCGTACGCGGGTCGGAGCACCCGAACGCCGCGCCGTCCCCGCGGCGTTTCGCCCGAGCGGCCCCGGTTACCCGGCCCGGGACCGGATCACACCCACATCGGCTGCGCCCGCGCGGAGGTGCTTTCCCATGCCCGAGTACGGCTATTTCCTGGCGAGCGAGGAGCACGACCCGGCGGCACTCGTCGAGCAGGCGCGCATGGCCGAGCAGGCCGGCTTCCAGGCCCTGTGGATCTCCGACCACTTCCACCCGTGGAACGACGCGCAGGGGCAGAGCGCGTTCGTGTGGTCGGTGATCGGTGCCCTGTCGGAGGCGGTGTCGCTGCCGGTCGAGACGGCGGTGACCTGTCCGACCGTGCGGATGCACCCGGCGGTGACCGCCCAGGCCGCGGCGACCAGTGCGGTGATGACCGAGGGCCGCTTCCGGCTCGGCGTCGGCACGGGCGAGGCGCTGAACGAGCACATTCTCGGCGACCGCTGGCCGCCGGTGCATGTGCGCCTGGAGATGCTGGAGGAGGCCGTCCAGGTGATGCGCCGGCTGTTCACCGGCGAGGAGGTCAACCACCAGGGCACGCACTACACCGTGGAGAACGCCCGCCTCTACACCGTCCCCGACGAGCCCGTCCCGATCGACATCTCCGGCTTCGGCCCGAAGGCGACGTCGCTGGCCGCCCGGGTGGGCGACGGGTACATCACGATGGCGCCGGAGGAGGAGATGGTCACGCAGTTCCGCAAGGGCGGTGGCGGGACCAAGCCGGTCAGCGGCGGCACGAAGGTCTGTTACGGCACCGACCGCGAGGAGTGCGTCCGCACGGTGCGCTCGCTGTGGTTCAACGAGCTGCTGCCCGGGGAGATGGGGCAGGTGCTGCCGTCGCCGCGGCACTTCGAGCAGCTGGGTGAGCTGGTCACCGAGGACATGGTGCGCGAGAAAGTGGTGTGCGGGGACGATCCCGACCAGCACGTGTCCACGCTGACGGCCTTCGCCGACGCCGGGTTCGACCGGGTGTACGTGAACCAGATCGGCGCCGATCAGAAGGGCTTCTTCGACTTCTACCGGACGAAGGTGCTGCCGCGGCTCGGCGGATGACGGGTACCGGCCGGTCAGGCCCTGTGGTCGCCGGTCTCCGGCGGCTTCGTGGGCATCGGCGGGTAGGGCATGCCCAGGCCGCTCGGCGGGGCGCCGGGCGGGGTGCCGCCGACGACGTGGCCCGGTGCCGACGGGTGGGCGTGCTTCGGGTGGGCCGCGCCGCGCAGGGCGTAGGCCACGATGGCCATGACCGCCGCAGTGATGAGCGCCGCGCCCCAGCCGGGCAGGCCGATCGCCAGGGCCAGGCCGACGGCGAGGGCCAGCGCGGCGCCCGCGTACAGGGCGGCGGCACCGGAGGCGGCGTAGAGCGTGGCGGTGCGGCGCTGCTTGCGGGACTGCTCGCGCAGCTCGTCGCGCACCGTCTCGCGCGCCACCTGCGCCAGCTCCTCGACCAGGTGCTTGTCCAGGTGTTCCAGGTGATCCAAACGGTCCATAACCTGCGGGTACCCGGTGGGCACAGCCGGTAACACGGGCGCCCTGCACGGGCCCGGCCGTCCCAACTAGGCTCGGGCGCATGGAGATTCTGGGCGCCTCGCTGCGCATCTGCGTCGACGACCTCGAGACCGCGATCCCCTTCTACGAGCGTCTGTCGGGCGGCAGAGCCCTGCGCTTCGAGCGCGGCGGGGTCCAGGTCGCCGCGATCGGCTCCTTCTTGCTGATGAGCGGCCCGGAGGCGGAACTGGAGATCCTGCGCAGGGTGACGGCGACCGTCGCCGTCGAGGACGTGGACGAGGCGCACCGGCTGCTGACCGACCTGGGCGCCACGGTCCTCGCGGGTCCGGTGCCGACGCCGGCGGGCCGGAACCTGCTCGCGATGCATCCGGACGGGTCGGTGTTCGAGTACGTCGACCAGCGCGGCTGAGCCGGTCAGGCCGGGTCGGGCCGCATCCGGAAGTCGTGGCGGGCGGGCAGGGGTTCGTCGGTGAGCCGGGACCACAGGCGGCCGAGGGCCTCCTCGCCCTCCCGCAGATCGGCGACCTCGAACCCGGCGTCGAGGACGGCCCTGGCCTCGGCCGGCCGGCCCTCGGCGAGCAGCAGCTCGGCCTCCAGGAGCCGGAACCGGCCGCGCCGGCGGACGGCGGGCAGCAGCCGGTCCCAGACGGCCCGCGCGTCCGCGATCCGCCGCGCCCGCAGCAGTGCCTGGAGGGTGTCCCGGCCGAGCGCGGCCACGGCGGCGGTCCATTCCGCGCCGTCGTCGCGCCGCTCGCGGCACAGGTCGTCGAAGGCGTCAGCGTACCGTTCGGCGGCCCGCTCGTGGTGGCCGTACTCCTGGTCGGCCACGGCCAGGCAGCGCAGCAGCGGCCAGAGCGAGGGGGCGAGTGGGAGGGCGCGCTCCCAGCTGCGGACGGCCTGGGCGCGGTCACCGGCGTGCCACTGGGCGATCCCGAGGTGGTACTCGGTGTGCGGGGTGGCGGGCGCCGTCTCCAGCATGTCCCGCCAGTGCGGGGCGACGAGGGTCTCGCCGGGCGGCCGTACCCGGCGGGGCTCCGGCAGGGAGCCGGTGCGCAACAGCTCCCGCCAGGGCTGCTGGGCCTCGCCGAGGGTGGACTCGGGGAAGGGGGTGCCGGGCAGTTTCCAGTCGGCGCGCAGGACTTCGAGCGCGCCCCAGCCGGATCCGGAGGCCAGGGCCTCGCCGGGCTCGGTGTCGGCGCACGGCCGCCATGCCGCGTACGCCTCCTCCACGCGGGTCCGGGGCAGGGCCGTCTCCAGGCGCTCCTCCGCGCCCCGGACGGCCCAGGTCCACTCCCTCTCGGGCGGTGCGTCGAGCGGTCCGTACGCCTCCAGCCACGCCACCTCGCTCTCGGGCTCCAGCCGGACGTGTTCGAGCTGGGTGCGGGCGAGGCCGGCCTGGATCTCGCAGTAGCCGCCGGTGCCGGGTTCGGTCAGCCACTCCTGCCAGCGCCGGCCGCCGGGCCGGTTGCCCCACACGAAGAGCTTGCGGCCGCGCAGGACGTCGGTGGACGTCTGCACCAGCCCGTGGCCCTCGGCGTCCAGCGCGGCGATCCAGCGGCGGCGGCCGTCCGGCACCTCGTAGAAGTAGTCGGCAGCGTAGGGACTGTTGAGGGGGTACGTGCGGTCGATGCCGTCGTACGACGGGACGGGCACCCGGCGCAGCCGGCGCTCGTAGCCGAAGTGCCACGCCTCCTCCGCGGGGGCGAGGACCCGGACCTCCTCGGGCACGGCGATGTTGGACCACCAGTAGGCCGGCACCGGGCGCTCGTGAGGGTTGCGGACACGCACCCCGACGTAGAGGAAGTCGGAGCCGTCCGGCAGCCACAGGTCGACCTGGAAGGGCAGGTCGCGCAGCCGCTCCCACTCCCACAGGCGCAGCATCTCGGTGCCGTCGGGGGCGGGGACGCGGGCGGCGTGCAGGGGTGCGCAGGAGAGGGTGGTGTGGCCGGTGGCGCCGATGTTCCATTCGATGCCGCCGGAGTACCAGGCGCCGTTGAGGGCGAAGTTGGCCGGCTGGAACACCGGGTTGCGGTAGAGGAGTTCGCGGCCCGTGGGCAGGTGGACCAGGGAGGCGACGCGGCCCCCGAGACCGGGCAGGACAGTGGCGCGCAGCCGGTCGTTCTCGATGACCAGGGCGTCCAGGGCGCGGGGCTCGCGGTTTCTGTCGTAGCCGTCGCGGACACGGACCGGCAGCAGGCCGGCGAGCGGCTCGTACGCGAGCTGGCGGGCCATGTCCGCGGGCATGCCGTCCCGGTCGCGCTCGTCGATCCGGTGGACCTCGTCGAGGGGGCGCAGCGGGGGCAGGGGGTTGTCCGGGCCCAACTGCGCGGCGGGCAGCGTCAGTACCTCACGTCGGATCCTCGTCACGATGACCATGGAACCCGGCGGAGGTCGAGTCGGCCAGGGGACGTGCCGGTCAGGATTGCGCAAAGGCCCGGGACCCGGGCCACTGCGCGCCCGCGTGTTCAGGCGTCGGTGCCGCGCATCTCGGCGGTGAGCGCCCAGCGTTCGTGGTCGCGCCAGGCACCGTCGATGTAGATCATGTCCGGGGAGAACCCCTCCAGCCGGAAGCCGCCGCCCCGCGCCATCGCGACCGAGGCGGTGTTCTCGGGCTGCACGTTGATCTCCAGCCGGTGCAGCCCGAGCGGGCCGAACGCGTACCCGACGACCAGGTCGAGGCCCTCGCGCATGAGGCCGCGCCCGGCGGCGTGCGCGAAGGCGCCGTAGCCGAGGGCACCGCACTGGAAGCCGCCGCGCACGATGTTGTTGATGTTGATGAACCCGGCGATGTCCCCGCTGTCCTTCTCGCACACCAGGAATCCGGCCTTGGACTGGTCCTCGATCAGCCGGCCGGCGTAGGCGGCGTAGGCGTCCTCGGTGTCGGGCGGGAACAGCCAGGGCCGGTGCAGGTCCTTGCTCTCACGGGCCCGGGCGGTGAACTCGGGGCCGTCGTCGAGGGTGAAGTGACGGATGGCGACGCGCGGGCCCTCGGCCAGGTAGTGGGGTGCGGTGTGCGGCATCCGGCCAGCGTACGGCGTCCCCGCCCGCGCGTCGCCCGTTGTACGCCCCGGGTGTCCTTGCGGCGCCGTGCCCCTGCGGGACCGGGCCGCTCAGCTCAGTGCGGGCGCGTCCAGGGTCAACGTGCCCGCGTCCGCGTCGAGTTCGGCCGCCACACCGAAGGGGACCGTCAGGGCGCCCGCGCAGTGCCCGAAGCCGAACTCCTCCACCACCGGCACGCCGAGACCGCCGAGCCGGTCGGCGAGCAGCGTCCGCACCTCGGCGTAGTCCGGGCAGCTCTCCCACGAGCCGAGCAGCACCCCGCGCACCCCCTCCAGCCAGCCAGCGCGCAGGAGTTGGGTGAGGTACCGGTCCAGCCGGTAGGTCTCCTCGCCCACGTCCTCCAGGCACAGCAGCCCGCCGGCCGCCGAGGGCCGCGCGTGCGGGGTGCCGAGCTCGGCCGCGAGCAGGCACAGACAGCCGCCCAGGGTGACACCGCGCGCCCGGCCGGGTACCAGGGCCGTGCCGCCGGAGGCGATCGTGCGGACCGTCTCCGGGGCGAAGAGCGTGGCCCGCAGGTGCTCCTGCGCCCGGGCGTTCTTGACGAAGTCGACGCCGGCCGCCATCGGCCCGTGCAGTGTGGCGAGTCCGAGGCGGGTGGCGAAGGCCTCGTGCAGGACGGTGACGTCGCTGAAGCCGACGAACGCCTTGGGCCCGGCCGCCCGCATCGCGTCCCAGTCCAGCAGGTCGGTCATGCGCTGCGCCCCGTATCCGCCGCGGGCGCACAGCACCGCGGCGACGGAGGGGTCGCACCAGGCGTTCTGGAAGTCGGCCGCGCGGTCGGCGTCGCGCCCGGCCAGGTAGCCGAACTCGCCGTGCCGGTCGAGCACATGGGGTGCCACGACCGGGTCGAGGTCCCAGCCGCGCAGCACGTCGAGCCCGGCCTGGAGCCGCTCCTCGGGCACCGGCCCGCTGGTGGCGACGACGGCCACGCGGGCGCCCGGGGCCAGCCGCCGCGGCCGTGTCAGTTCCTTCACGTGTGCAGCTCCAGCCTCGGGACACCGGGCACGTCCAGCCCGAACACCTGGGCGTACAGGGACAGTTCGGCTTCCAGGGCGCGCACCATGGTCTCGGCCCGGCGGAACCCGTGCCCCTCCCCGGCGAAGGTCAGATAGGCGTGCGGCACGCCCCGGCCCTCGATCCGGGCGAGGAAGCGTTCGCACTGGGCGGGCGGGCAGATCACGTCGTCCAGGCCCTGGAGCAGCAGGAACGGCACGCCGAGCCGGTCGGCGTGGGTGGTCGGCGACCGCTCGGCGTACCGGGCCGGCACCTCGGCGAGCGGCCCGATCAGCGACTCCAGGTAGCGGGACTCGAAGTCGTGGGTCTCCCCCGGGCCCCAGGTGGCCAGGTCCAGCACCGGGTAGACGATCGTGCCGCAGGCGTAGACGTCGGTCGTGGTCAGCGAGGCGGCGGTGGTCCAGCCGCCCGCGCTGCCGCCGCGGATGGCCAGCCGGTCCGGGTCGGCGGTGCCCTCCTCGGCGAGGGCTCGGGCGACCGCCGCGCAGTCCTCGACGTCGACCACCCCCCACTGCTCGCGCAGCCGCTCGCGGTAGGCCCGGCCGTAGCCGGTGGAGCCGCCGTAGTTCACCTCGGCGACCCCGATGCCGCGCGAGGTGAAGTAGGCGATCGCCAGGTCCAGCACGAGCGGGGCCCGGCCGGTCGGGCCGCCGTGCGCCCAGATGACGTACGGCGCCGCCTCCCCGTCGGGCGCAGCCCGTTCGGGGTGGTGCGGCGGGTAGACGTGGGCGTGCACCTCGCGGCCGTCCGGTCCGGTGAAGGTGCGGATCCGCGGCTCGGGGTAGTACGCGGGGTCGACGGCGTCCCGGTGCCGGGCGGCGACGGCGCGGGCCCGGCCGGTGGCGGTGTCCAGCTCGACCAGCTCGGGCGCGGTGCGCGGGCTGGCGCCGACCCCGACGACCCGCCCGCCGTGCACGGCGAGGGTGGCGCCGAACTCGGTCCACGGCCCGGCGGCGTCGACGATCTCCCCGGACTCCGCGTCGAGTATCCCGAGCACGCTCGCGCCCCGGCCGTGCACGACCGCGACCAGCCCGTCGTCCAGCGGCGCGAACCAGCGCAGGCCCGGCTTCCACAGCGGTCCGGCGAACTCCTCCTCCCGCGGGCACAGCGGGACGCCGTCCCGGTACAGGTTCCACCAGCCGCTGCGGTCGCTCGCGTACACCAGCCGGTTGTCCGCGGACCACTCGGCCTGCGCGACGGACTCCTCGGGCCCGCCGGCCACCGTGCGGACGGTGTGCAGGGTGCCGTCGTCGCCGATCTCGCCGACGAGCAGTTCGGTGCCGTCCCAGGGCATGCGGGGGTGGTCCCAGGCGAGCCAGGCCGCCCGGCCGCCGTCGGGCGAGACGCGGGGCCCGGTGACGAACCGGTGCCGGCCGTCGGTGAGTTCGCGGACGGCCGCGCGGTCCCCGGCGGCGGACCCGTCCAGCGGTACGGCGGCCAGGACCCGCCGTACGTCCGAGGGGCCGTCCCCGGTGAACTCCTCCAGCACGCACCACACCTCGCCGCGCGCGAGGTCGATGTGCGGGTCCGCCCAGCGCAGTCCCGCCTCCCTCGGCGGGAGGGGGGTCAGCGGACGGGGCTCGCCGCCGGGTTCGTACCGGTACAGCCGCTGGTCGGCGAAGTGCGTGAACACGACGAGCGGTGTGCCCTCGTGCACCGCCCCGGCCCAGGGCCGGCCGCCGTACTCCACGACCCGGTTGCGCACGTTCCACGGCGCGGGCAGTACCACCTGTTCCGCGCCCCCGGCCGTGCGCCGCAGCAGTGCCCGGCGCCCGCCCTCGGCCGGCCGGGGCTCGGTCCACCACACCTCGTCCCCGACGAAGCCCACCCACTCCGGCTGCCCGTCGTGCGCGGCGGCCAGTGCCGCGTCGACGGGCGACGGCCACGATCCGTACGGCGACGTCCGCACCTCTCCCCCCATTCCTTCAGGCCGTCCGCAGGAAGCGGTCGAGCACCCGAACCCCGAAGTGCAGCGCCTCGACGGGCACCCGCTCGTCCACGCCGTGGAACAGCGCCTGGTAGTCGAGGCCTTCGGGCAGCTTCAGCGGGGCGAAACCATAGCCGGTGATGCCCAGCCGGGAGAACTGCTTGGCGTCCGTGCCGCCGGACATGCAGTACGGCACCACGTGCCCTTCGGGCGCGAACTCCCGCACGGCGGCCCGCATCCTCGCGAAGGTCGGCGAGTCCACCGGCGCCTGGAGAGCCACCTCGCGGTGCACGAACTCCCAGGCCACGTCCGGGCCCGTCAGATGGTCGAGGGTGGCGGTGAACTCCTCCTCGGCGCCCGGCAGATAGCGTCCGTCGACATGGGCGACCGCCTCGCCGGGGATGACGTTCAGCTTGTAACCGGCGTCCAGCATGGTCGGGTTGGCGCTGTTGCGCAGGGTCGCCTCGACCAGCTTGGCCGCCGGACCGAGCTTCTCCAGCAGCAGGTCCATGTCCCCGAAGTCGGGCTCGATGCCGTACACGGCCGCGAGTTCGGTGAGCGCGGCCCGTACCGTCGGGGTGAGCCGGAGGCGCCACTCGTGCTCTCCGATGCGGGTGACGGCGGCGGCGAGCCGGGTCACCGCGTTCTCCTTGTTCACCTTGGAGCCGTGCCCGGCCCGCCCACGGGCGGTGAGCTTCAACCAGCCGGTGCCCCGCTCCCCCGCCGCGATGGGGTAGAGCTGCCGGCCGGCGCCGTCGTGGAAGGTGAAGGCGCCGGACTCGCTGATGCCCTCGGTGCAGCCCTCGAACAGTTCGGGGTGGTGGTCGGCGAGGAACCCGGAGCCGTCCTCGGCGCTGGCCTCCTCGTCGGCGGTGAACGCGACGACGATGTCCCGGCGGGGCCGTACGCCCGCCCGGGCCCAGCCCCGGACGACCGCGAGGATCATCGCGTCCATGTTCTTCATGTCGACGGCGCCCCTGCCCCACACCACGCCGTCACGGATCTCGCCGGAGAAGGGGTCGACGCTCCAGTCGGCGGCCTCGGCGGGCACCACGTCGAGGTGACCGTGCACCAGCAGCGCGTCGGCGGACGGGTCCGTGCCCTCGATCCGCGTCACCACGTTCGTACGCCCCGGCGTCCGCTCCAGCAGCACCGGCTCCAGGCCCGCGCCGGCCAGCCGTTCGGCCGCGTACTCCGCGGCGGGCCGCTCCCGGCAGTCCCCGCCGCCCCGGTTGGTGGTGTCGATGCGGATCAGTCCGGAGGTGAACTCCACGACCTCGGCCAGCGCCAGCTCATCGGCCTGCCGGTCAGCCATACTGCTCCTCCACTGCGGCGGAGACGATCGTGGTGACCGCCTTGAACGTCCTGATCCCCTCGTACATGGTGGCGCTGGTGTACGCCACCTTCCGCTCCCCGGTCCGCGCCACGCCGGGCACTACGGTCGCGGCCATCGCCAGGTGCTCGGCGTCGAACTCCACCGCGACCGTGAACGGCCCGGCCGCAGCGGGTGCGTGGCGCACCGCCAGCCCGGCGGCCTCCTTCGCGGCGGCGCGGATGTCGGCGGCGGTACGGGCGGGGGTCCGGCACACCGCCGCGTACCGGGACACATGGTCCTTGACGGCGACCTTCAACGCCTCGGGCGCGTAGCCGAGCGCGTCCTCACAGGCGAGGTCGTCGCCGGTGACGAGGACGACGGGGACGCCGTACTCGGCGACTACGCGCGCGTTGAGCAGGCCCTCGCTGGCGCGGACGTCGTTCAGCCACACCCCGGTGATCTGGTTGGCGAGGTAGGTGTGGGCGAGGACGCCCTCCATGCCGGCGCCCGCGTGGTAGCCGACGAAGGCGATGCCGTCGACGTCCCCGTGCTGCACGCCCTCCACCATGGACAGCGCCTTGTGCCGTCCGGTGAGCATCTCGACCCGGTCGTCGAGCCGCTCCAGCAGCAGGTTGCGCATGCTCCAGTGGGCCTCGTTGACGAGCACCTGGTCGGCGCCCCCGTCGAAGAAGCCCTCCACCGCGGCGTTCACGTCCGAGGTGAACATCGACCGGCACCGCTCCCACTGCGGCGTCCCCGGCAGCACATCGCCCGGCCAGGTGACGCCCGTGGCGCCCTCCATGTCGGCACTGATGAGGATCTTCATGCTGCGTCACGTTACGCGTCGCGGCGCGGCCAGGCTACGACCGCGGCGATGCCGGCCGGCACGCTGTCAGCCCGTCCGCTGCCGGACCCAGATCTCGACGTGCCCGGCGCCCGTGGAGGTGCGGTACGGCAGCCAACCGGCGAGCCGGGCGGTACGGGCGTAGGTGACCGTGCCGGCCAGGGCGACGGCGACGAGCGGCCCGGCCCAGCGGGCGGAGTCGTGGAGGATCTGCCCGGCGGGGGTGTCGCCGTGGGCGCGGGCGGTGGTGGTGCTCTGGATCGCGGACAGGTAGCCACTGGCCGCCGGCCCGCCGACGAGCAGCGCGAGGGTGGCCGCGCCGAACAGCGCGCCGCGCAGCAGGGCGCGCCACGTGTAGTGGTGCCGGTAGGCGGTCAGCACGTACAGCAGGACCAGGGTGGGCAGGAACAGCGCCGAGGCGTACTTCACGCCGACGGCGAGCGCGGCGGCCGGGGCGACGGCGGCCGCCCACGCCCAGTGCCGGGGCGCGATCACCACCAGCATCCAGGCGGTCAGCGCCAGCAGGCAGACGGCCATCGCGTCGTAGGTGGCGAAGTGGCCGAGGAACAGCGTGGGCATGGAGACGGCGAACAGGGCGCTCGCGCAGAGCCCGGCAGCACCTCGAGGGGCTCGCCGCAGACGGGTAGGAAGACGTCGACGCCCGGGTAGTGGTCCGGCTGCCGGCGGCGGACGGCACGGCGGTGCGCCCTGAGGTCGAAGCTCGGGGCGAACGCCTCCAGCCGCAGGGATGTCAGGAAGCCGACACGGCCGGCAGCAGGGCCGGGGCGAACATCCAGATCCACGCGCTGCGTTCCTCAGACTCGGAGCCAGGTGCTCCGGAAAGGGAAGCGGGGGGGGGGGGGCCGCGGGGGGGGGGGGGGGGGGGCGCGCCCCCCCCCCCCCCCCACCCCGGCACGCCTTCGAAACCGCCTACCCGCCGACGAGGACGAACCAGCGTGCCGGCAGGTCGATGCGGGTGCCGTCGGTCAGGTACTCGGTCTGCGGCAGGCTGGTCTCCCCCTCGGCGAGGACCTTCAGGCCGGCCTCGCCGAGCAGGCGCGGGATCTCCGTGTCGTCGGCGTCGGCGGGCTTGAGGCCGTGCTGGAAGACACGCTGCAGCTTGGGACCCGGGCCGCCCTGCTGGGTCGCGGCACGCTTCAGCACGTCCCGGGAGCCGGAGGTGAGCTCCACGACGAAGGCCCGCCCCTCGCCGCCGATGAGCTCGGCTACGGCGGCGGCGACGGCCGGCCGGGCCCCGGGTTCGCTCTGGTGCATGACGGCCCGCATGTAGACGTTGACGTCGCCGAGCCGCTCGTGCAGCGCGCGTACGGCATCGGCGTCGGTGAGGTCGAGCTGCTGGAACTCCACCGCGTCGTCCCGCGTGGCCCGGCGGGCGTGCTCGACGGCGGCGTGCGAGAGGTCGACGCCGACGGCCCGGGCGAACCGGGTGGCGAGGTAGCGGGTCTGGGTGCCGTTGCCGCAGCCGAGGTCGACGATGGTGCGCGCCGGGTCCGCGTGGGGCAGCAACAGGGCGCTGTACGGTTCGGCGGACAGGGCGGGATCACAGTCCCAGATCGCCTCGCCGGTCCCGTCGGAGGTCTCGCTCCAGTAACTCTCCCAGTTGCTGCGGTACTTGTCCGAGACGTTCATGCGATCTCCCCACGGTTCGGTTCCGTGATCGGGATATCGCGAGCGCCCGGAGCGGGGCAAGGGGCCGGGGGCCACCTTCACCGGAAGTGCGGACCCCGGACATCTCCAGCGGCGCGCGCCCGCAGACCGCACGCCCCCCTTGTCATCCCCTTCCGGCGAGAACCTGTTCGAACCAGACGGTCTTGCGGTGCCCGGTGGCGCTGGCGCCCCATTCCCGGGCCAGCCGGCTGACCACACGCAGGCCGCGGCCCGACTCGTCGTAGGGCTCGGCGCCGAGCATGGCGGGCAGGGCGGGTTCGTCGTCGGTGACCTCGAACAGCAGCGCGTCGGTGCGCACCACACGCAGCCCGACCGGCTCGCCCACGGCGTGCCGTACGGCGTTGGTGACGACCTCGCTGACCAGCAGCTCGGCGGTCTCCACGGCCTGCGGCAGGCCCCACTGAAGGAGTTGTGCGCGGACCAGGCGACGGGCCCGGGCGACCTCGCGCGGGTCGGCGTCGAGCCGCCATTCGGCGACGTGGTCGTCAGGGATGCCGTTGAGGCGGGCCATCAGCAGGGCGACGTCGTCCTTGCGGCCGCCGCGCGTGTTCAGGGCGCGGATGATGGTGTCGCACGCGTCGTCCATGGAGGCGGCCGGGTGCGCGGCGGACTCGCAGAGCGCGGCGAGGCCCTCGCCGATGTCGGAGCCGCGCACCTCGACCAGGCCGTCGGTGCACAGCACGAGCCGGTCGCCGGGCGAGACCTTGACCCGGACGGCCTCGAAGGGCACTCCGCCCACGCCTATGGGCGCGCCGGTGGGCAGCTCCAGCAGTTCGCTGCTGCCGTCCTCGGCGCGGACCAGCACGGGCGGGATGTGTCCGGCATTGGCGAGGTGCAGTTCGCCGCGGATCGGGTCGTACACCGCGTACAGGCAGGTGGCGAGATAGGTCTCGCCGAGCCTGCGGGCCAGGTCGTCGAGGTTGCGCAGCAGCTGGGCGGGCGGGGTCCCCATCGTGGCCATGGTCTGCACGGCGGTGCGCAACTGGCCCATCATGGCGGCCGAGTTGAGGCCGTGGCCCATGACGTCGCCGACCACGAGGGCGGTGCGCGAGCCGGGCAGTTTGATGGTGTCGAACCAGTCGCCGCCGATCCGGCCGAGCCGGGTGCCCGGCAGATAGCGGGTGGCGACGTCGCACCCGGCCATCCGCGGGGTGACCTGCGGGAGCATGCTGTCCTGCAGGGTGTCGGCGACGTTCTCCTGGTAGGTGTACATGCGGGCGTTGTCGAGCACGAGGCCCGCGCGGGCGGCGAGTTCGGCTCCGGTGGCGCGGTCCATGTCGTCGAACTGCGGCCGGTCGGGGCGGCGCATCAGCACCATGAAGCCGAGGACGACGTTGCGTGCCTTGAGCGGCACGATCAGCAGGGAGCGGCCGCCGATCAGCGGTCTGAGGTCGCGCTTCTCGAACTCCCCGGCGATGCGATTGGACAGTTCCTCGGTGACCCGCGGGATCAGCACCGGCTCACCGGTGCTCATGCACTTGTAGAACGGCGTGTGCTCGGGGAAGGCGAAGGCCTCGCCGACCGGCACGGTGTCGTCCCACCGGCCCGGTTCGTCGTTGTGCTCGACCCACACCCGGAACATCACGGTCCGCGCGTCCGGCGGGCCGTCCGGGAAGCCCTCGCCCGCGAGGACGGCGGCCCGTAGATGGGTGCCGGCGAAGTCCGCGAACCGGGGCACGGCGGCGCTGGTGACCTCGCGGATGGTCTCGCCGAGGTCGAGGGAGGACCCGATGGCGGAGCTGACCTCGTTGAGGAACTCCAGCCGCTCCCGCACGGCGGCGTACTCCAGGTCCTGCTCGGCGCCCACCGGAACCACGGCGGCGGCCGGCCGCTGCTGCGGTACGACGGCTTCGGCGCTCCGGCGGCCGGGACGCCGGGGCACGCCCCAGTACGGAGTGACGGGCACCCGGTCGTACTGGCTGAACTCCAGGACGGGATAGCCCAGTTCGAGCACCTGGGAGGTGATGCGACCGCTCAGGTCCGGGCCCATGCTGGGCAGGATCTCGGGCAGCCGCCGTTCCAGTTCCTCGGAGGCGGGCAGTTCGGTGTGACGGGCGAAGCCGGGCGCGATGCGTTCGGCGGTCTCGTGGTCGTAGCCGCGCTCGTCACGCAGCCGGGTGGCGTCGGCGGCGAGCACGAGCAGCCGGGAGGGGCCCGGGCCGACCAGCGGGTAGGCCCACCACAGCACGTCGAGCCGCTCGTCCTCGGGTGCCTGCTCGTGCGGGAAGAGCCGGGCGCGGCCGGCGGTGGCGTAGGCGGTGTGCCCGCCGAGCGAGGCCTCGAGGTCGGGGCCGAACCCGTCGTACGCCTCGTAGGCGTCCGGTATCGCGTCGCCGTTCAGATCTTCGGGGAGGGCGCCGGAGACGGGCAGCAGATCGGACGCGGCCCGCCCGACGGCCTCCTCCCGGCTCGCGCCGAACAGGCGGCGCGCGCCACTGCTCCAGTGGGACACCAGGCCGTCGCGGTCGACGACGACCACGGCCAGCGGAATCCGGCCCGCCGCCGCGGTGCCGGCACCGCGCCCGGGAGGTGTGTCCCGCTCGCTGCCACGGTCCATGGCCCTGGCCCTCTCTCCCCACGGCTGTACGCAAACGATCTGTGCCGCCCGCCACTACGGTACGGCGGCGGCCGGTCGCGATGTGTGGCAATCCTGGAATTGGTTTCACATGATCGCACCGGCGCGCAGCTCAGCGCCCCTGCGGGCGCCCGGCTCAGTCCTCGTGACCCAGTTGCAGGTCGCGTTCGGTGCGGCCGCCGCCCGCGACCTGGAGCACGGTTGCGACCGGCGGGTAGCCGGCGGCGATGACGGTGTACTCGCCCGAGGAGAGGTCGACGAACCGGAACGTTCCGTCCGCCCCGGTGGTGAGGGTGTCGACGACGTTGCCCGCGGCGTCCAGGAGCGTCACGCGCGCGTCCTCCACGGGACGTCCGCCGCTCGCCCGGACGGTGCCCCTGAGCACGGCGCCGCCCGCGAGTTCGACGTCCTGCCGGGTCTCCCGGGAGGCCTGCACGCTGACCGGGAGCGCGGCCGGGCGGAAGGCGGGGGCGCTGGCGGCGAGGGTGTACTCGCCGGCGACGAGTTCGGTGATGACGTAGCCGCCCTCGCGGCCGCTGCGGGTGGCGGAGACGACCTCGCCGTGCACGTTGGTGAGGGTGACGGTGGCGTCGCGCACGGGGGTGCCGTCGGCGGTCAGGACGCTGCCGGCGAGGCGTCCGGCGCCGCCGAGGACGACGTCGAGTTCGACGGGCCGTTCGCCGACGGTGACGGAGACGGCCTGCGGCTGGTGTCCGCCGGCGGCGGCGATCAGGACGTACGAGCCGGAGCCGGGCGTGCTGAGCGCGTACCGCCCGTCCTCGCCGCTCGCGCCCCGCCCGATCTGCACGCCGGCGACGTCGATGAGGGTGAGCGCGGCACGGGGCACGACGGTGCCGTCGGGGTGCTGGACCGTGCCGCAGACGGGGATTCCGGCGGCGTACGGCGACCGGGGCGTCACCGGGGTCGCCGCGCCGGACGGCTGGGGGCGGGCCTGGGGGATCGGGGATTTCCCCGTCTCTTGGCCGGGTTCGGTTTCGGCGGTGGGGGACACCAGTGGTTTCTCCTTGAGGAAGAAGGCGATGAGCAGACCGAGGACGAGCACCGGGACGAGATAGAGGAAGATCCGGGGCATCGCGTCGGCGTAGGCGCGGATGTAGGCGTCGCGCAGGGCCGGGGGCAGCGCGTGGACCGCCTGCGGCGTGATGGATTCGGGGTCGGGCAGCCGGACGCCGGCGCGGGGCGGCAGTTCCCTGCGGAGGGCGTCGGTGAGCCGCCCCGCGAAGAGGGTGCCGAAGACTGCGGCGCCCACGCTGCCGCCGATCTGCCGGAAGTAGTTGTTGGCGCTGGTGGCGGTGCCGAGGTCGGCGGGCCGCACCGAGTTCTGCACGGCGAGGACGAGGACGGGCATCACCATGCCGATGCCGGCGCCGAGGACGGCCATCCAGATGCTGTACTGCAGCCGGGGCGTGTCGGCTTCGAGGCGGGACAGCAGCCACATGCCGACGGCGGAGACGGCGCCGCCGAGCACGGGGAAGGCCTTGTAGCGGCCGGTGTGGCTGATGAGCTGCCCGCCGACGATGGAGGCGCCGACGATCCCGGCCATCATGGGCAGCATCAGCAGCCCGGACTCGGTGGCGCTGGCCCCGTCGACCATCTGCAGGAAGGTCGGCAGATAGCTGGCGGCGCCGAACAGCGCGACGCCGATCACGAGACCCACCAGGCCGCTGACGTTGAAGACGGAGTCGCGGAACAGCCGGAGCGGGATGAGCGGTTCGGCGGCGTGGCGCTCGGCGACGAGGAAGAGGACGACGGCGGCGAACGCGCCGGCACCGAGGCCGATGATCTGCTGGGAGTCCCAGGCGTACTCGGTGCCGCCCCAACTGGTCAGCAGCACCAGGCAGGTGGAGGCGGCGGCGAGCAGCAGCGCGCCGAGGACGTCGAGGCGCCCTCGGCTGGTGGGTTTGGGGAGCTTCAGCACGAGGGTGACGACGGCGAGGGTCACCAGCCCGAAGGGGACGTTGACGTAGAAGCACCAGCGCCAGGAGAGGTGGTCGGTGAAATAGCCGCCGAGCAGGGGCCCGGCGACGGAGGCGAGACCGAAGGCGGCACCGATCAGGCCCATGTAGCGGCCGCGCTGCCGGGGCGGCACGATGTCGGCGATGATCGCCTGTACGCCGATCATGAGTCCGCCCGCGCCGACGCCCTGGACCGCGCGGAAGGCGATCAGCTGGTCCATGGTGTGCGACCGGCCGGCCAGCGCGGATCCGACGACGAAGACGGCGATGGCGAACTGGAAGACGCCCTTGCGGCCGACGAGGTCGCCGAGCTTGCCGTACAGGGGCAGGCCGATGGTGGAGGTGAGCAGATAGGCGGTGATCGCCCAGGACATCCGGTCCAGGCCGTGCAGTTCACCGACGACCTTGGGCAGCGCGGTCGCGACGATCATCTGGTCGAGCGCCGCGAGCAGCAGGGCGAGCATCAGCCCGAAGAAGACCAGCCGCACGCGGCGAGTGCCGGTTTCGGTGGCCGGTGCGGGGGTCTGCGGCGCGGCGGCGGTCTCTTCGCCGGCCGGCGTCACCACCGGCTCCTGCTCCACGAGTGCTGTGCCGCCCACGTACCGCTCCCCTCGCCACACCTGTCACAATTCCCGCGTTACGCGTCAACTGTGAACAACTGCGGTGAGTCACGGCATCGTTCCGGGCAAGGGGGAGATCCACTCGAACCGGTGAAGGGGCGCAACACCCCTCCACCGGAGGAGCCTTGGGGCTACTTCTCGACCTCGGCGGCGAGCCTGGCGAGCACGGCGTCGTAGATCCGGCCGAGGCCCTTGGGGGCGAAGGTCTTCTCGAAGAAGCCGCCGATGCCGCCGGCGCCCTTCCAGGTGGTGGTGACGACGACCCGGGACTTCCCCTCGCCGGCGGGGGTGACGCGCCAGGTGGTGACCATGGAGGAGTTGCGGTCCTTCTCGACCAGCTCGCCGTCCGTGGGCTCGCCGACCTCCAGCAGGCAGTCGCGCACCCGCTTGCTGGTGGCCTGGAGCTTCCAGTGGACGAGGGTGCCCTCGCCGTCGCCGCCCTCGCGGACCTCGTACTCGCTGAAGTGCTCCGGCAGCAGCTTCTGCCGCGTGCCGCGGTAGTCGGCGAGGGCGTCGAACACCTTCTCCGCGTCCGCCGCGACGACCCGCTCCGTAGTGGCCTCGACCTGCGCCATTGCGTTCCTCCAGGACCGTGTTTCTCGGGGTTGGGGCAAGCCAACCACCCCGGTGCCCGGCCCCCCAAATCGGGGGTCGCCGCCGACGGTCCTCACCAGGGGTCGCACGATCATGGGAACAGATGTTCTAATCTGGGCCGCAGTGCTACCGAGGAGGCGTCATGCGCTGGGAGAACCTCACCGTCGAGTCCGCGTCCGGGACGTCCGGGGAGCCCGCCGCGCACGGCCGGGCCGCCGAGGCGGCTCTCTTCGGCGCGGACGCCGTGGTCAGCCGCACCTTCGACACACCCGAGTTCCGTGGCATCACCTTCCACGAGGTCCGGGCGCGCTCGGTGCTGAACCGGGTGCCGGGCGCCTCGCGCATGCCGTTCGAGTGGACCGTCAACCCCTACCGGGGCTGCACGCACGCGTGCGTGTACTGCTTCGCCCGCAAGACGCACAGTTATCTGGACCTCGACACCGGCATCGGTTTCGACACCCAGATCGTGGTCAAGGTGAACGCACCCGAGGTGCTGCGCCGCCAGCTCGCCTCCCGCCGCTGGCAGGGCGACCACGTGGCGATGGGCACGAACGTCGACTGCTACCAGCGCGCGGAGGGCCGCTACGCTCTGATGCCGGGCATCATCTCCGCCCTCACCGAGCACGCCAACCCGTTCTCGATCCTCACCAAGGGCACCCTGATCCTGCGCGACCTGGACCTGCTGGTCCGGGCGGCCGAGGTGACGGACATCGGCATCTCGGTCTCCGTGGGCTTCCTCGACCCCGCGCTGTGGCGCACGGTGGAGCCCGGCACGCCCTCGCCGGAGCGCCGCCTGGACGTGGTGCGCACCCTGGGCGAGCACGGCATCGGCTGCGGGGTGCTGATGGCACCGGTCATCCCGTTCCTGAGCGACCACCCGGCCCAACTGCGGGCCACGGTACGGGCGATAGCGGCGGCCGGGGCCACCTCGGTGACCCCGCTCGCCCTGCATCTGCGCCCCGGCGCGCGGGAATGGTTCATGGCCTGGCTGGCCCGGCACCATCCCCACCTGGTGCGGCGCTACGAGCGGCTGTACGCGGAGGGCGCCTACGCGCCGAAGTGGTACCAGCGCCGGATCACCCGTCAGGTGCACGAGCTGGCGCAGGAGTACGGCATCGGGCCCACCCGCCCGGGCCTGGCCCGCCGGATCCGCCCCGCACGGCCGGCCGAGCCCTTGGCCGGGGCGGAACCGACCCAGCTCACCCTCATGTGAGGGCAAGGCCCGCCCCCACATGAGGGCGTTCGAGCGCTTCGGGCGACCCAATCGGGTCAACTCTGCCCATAACGCCTTTTCAGAACACCGATTCCGGGACGATGCGGCGAAAGATGTGACCCCCACGCTCCGCCGACACCTCCGTCCCGGGAGAACGCATGAGAACACGCGCAGCCGTGCTGTGCGCGGCCGCCGCCGTGCTGGCGGGCTCGGTCACCGCCCTGCCCGCGCACGCGGCTTCGGCGGCCCCCGCCGCACATCTCGCCTGGAAGAAGTGCGGCACCAGCGACTACCCGACGCTCCAGTGCGCGTCCCTGAAGGTGCCCCTGGACCACGCCCACCCCTCGGGCCGGCAGATCACTCTCGCCCTCTCCCGCGTGCGGCACACCGCGAAGACCTCCCAGGGTCCGCTGCTGGTCAACCCCGGCGGGCCGGGCGGCAGCGGCCTGACGCTGGCCGGGTTCGTCGCCTCGGCCCTGCCGCGCAGGGTCGCCGCCCAGTACGACGTCATCGGCTTCGACCCGCGCGGGGTCGGCCGCAGCAGCCCGGCCCTGGACTGCGCGCCGGGCCACTTCAGGACGGTGCGCCCGGACACCGTACCCGCGACGACCGCGCTGGAGCGGACCAACCTCGCCCGCGCGAAGTCCTTCGCCGCCGCCTGCGGACGCAGGTACGCCGGTCTGCTGCCGTACATCGACACCGTCAGCGCCGTACGCGACATGGACTCCGTCCGCGCGGCCCTCGGCGCCCGGCGCATCAGCTACTTCGGCTACTCCTACGGCACCTATCTCGGCGCGGTCTACGCGAAGCTGTACCCGCAGCGGGTCCGCCGCCTGGTACTGGACTCGGTCGTCGACCCGACCGGCATCTGGTACGAGGACAACCTCGGCCAGGACTACGCCTTCAACGACCGCCACCGCGCGCTGATGGCCTGGATCGCCCGGTACGACTCCACGTACCACCTCGGCAAGGATCCCGCGAGGATCGAGGCCGAGTGGTACGCGATGCGCGCGGCCCTGGCGAAGAAGCCGGCCGCCGGCAAGGTGGGCGCCTCGGAGTTGGAGGACACCTTCATCCCCGGCGGTTACTACAACGGTTACTGGCCCGAGCTCGCGGAGGCGTTCTCGGCGTACGTGCGCGGGAGGAACGCCGGGCCGCTGGTGGAGGCGTACGAGAACCTCGGTGCCGTGGGCGGCTCGGGCGAGAACGGTTACAGCGTCTACTCGGCGGTGCAGTGCCGTGACACCTCCTGGCCCGGCGGCTGGAGCCGGTGGCGCACCGACGCCTGGAAGGTGTACGGCAAAGCGCCCTTCATGGTCTGGAACAACGCCTGGTACAACGCGCCGTGCGCGTACTGGCCGACCGCGCGGCGCAAGCCCGTGGGCATCGCCAACGCCAAGCTGCCTCCGGTCCTGCTCTTCCAGGCGACGGACGACGCGGCGACGCCGTACCCGGGCGGGGTCACGGTCCACCGGCTGCTCGCCCGTTCCAGCCTGGTGGTCGAGGAGGGCGGCGGCAACCACGGCATCACGCTGGGCGGCAACGCCTGCCTGGACCGGTACCTGGCCGCGTATCTCGCGAACGGCAGGGTCCCGCGGGGCACGGGTGTCGCCGACGCCGTGTGCAGGAAGTCGCCCGACCCGAAGCCGCAGGCCACGAAGGCGGCGTCGACGGCGTCGCGCCGCGCTGCCCTGCACGCCCTGCTGGGCTTCCGGCGGTAGGAGGCCCGCCCGCGGGCCGGACCGCCGCGACCGTCGGGGGCGTTGTCAGTGGCGTGCCCCACCATGGACACATGACCGAACCGACTCGCATCCCCGCTCCCGACGGCGTGGCCCCCGCGGCCCAGTACAGCCACGTCGTCTCGGCCACCGGCCGCCTCGTCGCCGTCTCCGGACAGCTCGCCCTGGACGAGCACGGCAAGCTGGTCGGCGAGGGCGACCCGGCGGCCCAGGCCCGTCAGGTGTTCGAGAACCTGAGGCGCTGTCTGGCCGCGGCCGGAGCCGGCTTCGAACACGTGGTGAAACTGACCTACTTCGTCACCGACACGGCCCACCTCCCGGCGATCCGCGCGGCCCGGGCCGCCCACATACCCGACGACCGCCTCGCCGCGTCCTCCGCGGTCCAGGTGGCGGCACTGGTGGCCCCGGAGTTCCTGCTGGAGGTCGAGGCGCTGGCGGTGGTCGGCGGCGCCTAGGGGCCTGTCCTTTGGATCACGCCGCAGACGCGGGGGCTGGCACGCACGTCTGCGGCGATCAGCCCCGGCGCTGTCCTGCGACCTGATCCAAACGACCGGCCCTAGCCGGGACGCCGGCGCCGGGCCGCCGCCGTACGCAGGAGGGCGTGGCCGGCGCCGGTGACCACCAGCAACAGCCCGGCCCCGCACGGCAGTACGCTCTTCTCCGTCCCCAGCTGCCGCTTCGTCCCGGCCATGGGCAGGACCACATGCGCCGGGTCGTAGACCACCGGTACGCGGTCGTCGAGGACCGGCTCCAGGCGCTCGCAGGTGTCACCGGCCGCCTGCAACTCCCGTGTGTCGCCGCCGGGCAGGGTGACCGTGCAGGTGTACTCCTCGCCGCCGTCGCGCGTCCGCGTGGCGCTCCGGTCGACGACGGTCGCCGTGCCCTCCTCGCCCCGGCTGTCGAGGTAGACCCGCGGGGCGGCGTATCCCGCGCCGAGGACCAGGATCACGTACCCGAGCCCCGCGAGGACGCCGGAGAGTCCGTGCCCCGGCGAGCGCGGCATCCGCCGCCGGAGCCAGAAGACGTACAGGAGGGTGAACGCGACCCAGGTGCCGACCGCGGGCAGGCGCCCCATCGTCACGGCGACGACGGAGGCGGCCGCCACCACGAGGAGATCGAAGGCGAGCAGCTGGGACCACCGCCGTACCACGAGCCCCGTGTCCGACGAGCCGTCCTCGCCCACGCCAGGCGGCTGACGGCCCGTCATCTGGCCTGTTCTTCCTCAGGGAGGCCGGCCAGTGCGTGCACCGCCGCCCTGGCCAGTGCGGGATGGGCGAGGGCCTCCTTCAGCACCCGGCGGGCGCGGGGGTCGGCGAGGGTGCCGAGGCCTTCGACGCACGCGAGGGCGACACGGCGGTAGGGATCGTGGGGGCGCAGCCGGCGCTCCAGGGTGGTGATGAGCGCGGGCACGGACTCGGGGGCGCGGAGTTCGACCAGGAGACGCACCGGGTGCAGGGCGTAGGCCACCCGCAGTTCGTTGGTCGCCAGGGCCGCCGCCGCCCGGGCCGTGCGCGGGTCGCCGAGCCGGGCGAGGGCGTGGGCGGCGGAGGCGCAGCGCGGGGGGTCGCGGTGGTTGAGGAGGAGGACCAGGGATTCGAAGGCGCGCCGGTCTCCCACGAGGCCGAGCCGGAACGCGGCCAGTTCCCTGGCCCACAGCGGCTGTCCGGGAGCGGTGAGCACCTCCGCGAGTTCGTCGTGGTCCTCGGTCGCCAGCAGCCGGTCGAACGCCGCCGATCCGCGTGACTCCTGCCGTACGCGCTCCGTGAGCGATCGCAACTCTTCGTCCACGAAGTCCAGCGTAGGCGGGTGGCGAGGCGGGAGGGAGCTACATCACAAAGTCCGGTGCGACGCAGGGCTGGCACGCTCGTTACTCGCGGGTTAAGCTCAGACGAGCGAGTTACCCACTCGCACTTCCGCTGGCGACGGTTTGGTGACGCAGCCGTTGTGAGCGTTGTCGGTTCGGTACGACGTGTACCGCTGTACGACCCGGCTCCGGGACAGGGCCGGTCGGATTCCCTGCCGTTCGCGGGCGTGTGCGCGCCCGTGGCACCGGCGGCACCGGGCGTGTGCGCTCGCAGCCCGGCAACACCCGCACTCCTCTCCGCTCCGCGGTGCGCCCTCGGCGCACCCGGCGCGCTCCTCGTCGTCACCCTCATTCCTGGAGTCCCGCGATGGCCACTCCCCTGTCCCCCCAGTCCGGCACCCCCCGGTCCCCGCTCAAGACGATCGCCGTCGTCGGCCTCGGCACCATGGGCACCGGCATCACCGAGGTCCTCCTGAAGGCGGGCCGCGAGGTGATCGGCATCGACGTCAGCGAGGCCCAGGCCGCGAGGTCCGTCGCCGCCCTCGAGGCCTCCACCGCCCGCGCCGTGGAGCGCGGCCGGCTCACCGAACAGGACCGCGCCGACGCCCTGGCCCGGCTCCTCGTCACCACCGACCTCACCGCGGCGGCCGACGCCGACCTCGTCATCGAGGTGGCCCCGGAGTCGTACGAGGTCAAGCACCAGATCTTCCGCGCGCTGGACGGCATCGTCCGCCCGGAGACCATCCTCGCCACCGGCACCAACGCCCTGTCGGTCACCCGCCTCGCCGCCGACTCGGCCCGCCCCGAGCGGGTGCTCGGCCTGCACTTCTTCAACCCGGCGCCGGCCATGAAGCTGGTCGAGGTGGTCTCCTCGGTGCTGACCGCCCCGCAGGCCGTGGCCACGGTCACGGACCTCGCGATCGAGCTGGGCAAGGAGCCGGTCGCGATCGGCGACCGTCCCGGTTTCGTCGCGGACGGCCTGCTCTTCGGCTACCTCAACCAGGCCGCCGCGATGTACGAGGCCCGCTACGCCTCCCGCGAGGACATCGACGCGGCGATGCGGCTCGGCTGCGGCCTGCCGATGGGCCCGCTCGCGCTGCTGGACCTGATCGGCATCGACACCGCGCGCACGGTCCTGGAGGCCATGTACGCCGAGTCCCGCGACCGGCTGCACGCCCCGGCCCCGATCCTGAAGCAGCTCAGCGAGGCGGGCCTGACCGGCCGCAAGGCCGGGCGCGGCTTCTACACCTACGAGGCGCCGGGCAGCGCCACGGTCGTGCCGGACGCGCTGACCCCGGCGGCGGACGCCGCGGCGGCCCAGGGGCGCGAGGTCCGCTCGGTCGGCGTCGCCGGCTCCGGCACCATGGCCTCCGGCATCGCCGAGGTGTTCGCCAAGGCAGGCTACGACGTCGTCCTGGCCGCCCGCAGCGAGGAGAAGGCGCAGGCCGCCAAGGCCCGTATCGGCAAGTCGCTTTCACGCTCTGTCGACAAGGGCCGGCTGACCGCCGAGGCCGCCGCGCAGATCCTGGACCGGATCGCCCCGGCCGGGTCCTACGACGCCTTCGCCGAGGTCGACCTGGCCGTCGAGGCGATCGCCGAGGACCTGGAGGTCAAGCGGCAGCTGTTCGCCACGCTGGACAAGGTCTGCAAGCCCGGCGCGGTCCTCGCCACCACCACCTCCTCGCTGCCCGTCGTCGCCTGCGCCCGCGCCACCTCGCGCCCGCAGGACGTCATCGGCATGCACTTCTTCAACCCGGCGCCGGCGATGAAGCTGGTCGAGGTCGTGCGGACCGTGCTGACGGCCGACGACGTCCACGCGACCGTCCGCGAGGTCTGCGCGAAGATCAAGAAGCACGCGGTGGACTGCGGCGACCGGGCCGGCTTCATCGTGAACGCGCTGCTGTTCCCCTACCTCAACAACGCGATCAAGATGGTCGAGGAGCACTACGCGTCCCTGGACGACATCGACGCGGCGATGAAGCTCGGCGGCGGCTACCCGATGGGCCCCTTCGAGCTGCTGGACGTGGTCGGCCTGGACGTCTCGCTGGCCATCGAGAAGGTCCTGCACCGCGAGTTCCGCGACCCCGGGCTCGCACCGGCGCCGCTGCTGGAGCACCTGGTGGCCGCGGGCTGCCTGGGCCGCAAGACCGGCCGCGGCTTCCGCGAGTATGCCCGCCGCTGACGGCGCCGGCGACTGGTCCCACGCGGAGACCGACTGGGGCGGACTGCTCGACCCCGCGGACGCTCCCCCGCCCCTGTGGGGCGGGGGAAACCCCTCACCCGCGCGCCGAACTGCGCACATGCAGTACGTTCGGGTCATGTCCCAGCCCGCCAAGTCCTCACGTACACCAGCTACGCCCGACGCGCCGGAAAGTGCCGCAGGCAGTCGCGCCGCCGCCCAGCGGCTCAAGATGCGCCGAGAACTGGCGGCCGCAGCCATGGAGCTGTTCGCGACCAAGGGGTACGAGGCGACCACCGTCGACGAGATCGCGGCCGCAGCGGGAGTCGCCCGACGCACCTTCTTCCGCCACTTCCGCTCCAAGGAAGAGGCGATCTTCCCGGACCACGACGACACGCTGATCCGCGCCGAGGCGGTCCTCAACGCCGCCCCCGCGCACGAGCACCCGCTCGACACCGTGTGCCGAGGCATCAAGGAAGTCATGAGGATGTACGCGGGCTCGCCCGAGATCTCGGTCGCCCGCTACAAGCTCACCCGAGAGGTGCCCACCCTGAGGGAGGCCGAGATCGCCTCGGTGGCCCGCTACGAACGTCTCTTCACCCGCTACCTCCTCGGCCACTTCGACGAGCACGCGCACGCCGACGACGCCAACGACGACCCGTTGCTGGCCGAGGTGGCCGCCTCCGCCGTCGTCACCGCCCACAACCACGTCCTACGGCGCTGGCTGCGGGCGGGCGGCCAGGGGGACGTGGAGACCCAGCTGGACCACGCCTTCGCGATCGTGCGCAAGACCTTCGGCTCCGGGATCGGTGCCGGGCGCGGCCCGGCCCCCAGGCCGGCCGCCGGCACCGCGCCGGCGACGGTGTCCGCGCACGGCGAGGTGCTCGTCACCGTGGCCCGCACCGACGCCCCGCTGGACGAGGTCATGCGGACCATCGAGGAGGCCCTGAAGGAGCGCTGAGACCGCTCCGGGGCTGCACCCGCGCTGTGATGACGGCCACCCTTCGGGGTGGCCGTTTTGCCATGTCAGGGACCGTTTTCGAGCAGATTTCACAGCCCGTTCGATCGATCATCGCTCGTTTGTTACGTAAAGATTTCACCTGAGCCAGACTTCTGGCACTCAGTGCCTTGCGGCCTGACACGCGGTGTCATACGTTGAGGGTGTCCGGGTGGCCGGCGAGCAGAGACCGTTCGCTCGCCGGCTGTCCCCAAAGGCCCCACGGCCCGCGCGCCCGGACGCCTGCGTCACAGGCAACCTCCCGCGCCACAAAGCGCTGCCGAAGCACCACCGAGCCGAACCGACGGCACACCCTCAAAACCCTCAGCAGCACTCATCGCAGCACCGACGAATCCCCAGCGCCCCTCCCTCAGGGCGCTCACCGCCGGAGGCAACACCGTGACCGTGAAGGACATCCTGGACGCGATCCAGTCGAAGGACGCCACGTCCGCCGACTTCGCCGCCCTGCCGCTCCCCGAGTCGTACCGCGCCATCACCGTGCACAAGGACGAGACGGAGATGTTCGCGGGTCTTGAGACCCGGGACAAGGACCCGCGCAAGTCGATCCACCTCGACGAGGTGCCCGTGCCCGAGCTCGGCCCGGGTGAGGCCCTGGTGGCCGTCATGGCCTCCTCGGTCAACTACAACTCGGTGTGGACCTCGATCTTCGAGCCGCTGCCGACGTTCGGCTTCCTGGAGCGCTACGGCAAGCTCAGCGAGCTGACCAAGCGGCACGACCTGCCGTACCACATCATCGGTTCCGACCTCGCGGGCGTCGTCCTGCGCACCGGCCCCGGCGTCAACGCCTGGAAGCCCGGCGACGAGGTCGTCGCCCACTGTCTGTCCGTCGAGCTGGAGTCCTCCGACGGCCACAACGACACCATGCTCGACCCCGAGCAGCGCATCTGGGGCTTCGAGACCAACTTCGGCGGCCTCGCCGAGGTCGCGCTGGTCAAGTCCAACCAGCTGATGCCGAAGCCCGGCCACCTCAGCTGGGAGGAGGCCGCGGCCCCGGGCCTGGTCAACTCCACCGCCTACCGGCAGCTGGTCTCCCGCAACGGCGCCGGCATGAAGCAGGGCGACAACGTCCTGATCTGGGGCGCGAGCGGCGGCCTCGGCTCCTACGCCACCCAGTTCGCGCTGGCCGGCGGCGCCAACCCGATCTGTGTCGTCTCCAGCGAGCAGAAGGCGGACATCTGCCGCTCGATGGGCGCCGAGTCGATCATCGACCGCAACGCCGAGGGCTACAAGTTCTGGAAGGACGAGAACACCCAGGACCCGAAGGAGTGGAAGCGCTTCGGCAAGCGCATCCGCGAACTCACCGGCGGCGAGGACATCGACATCGTCTTCGAGCACCCGGGCCGCGAGACCTTCGGCGCGAGTGTCTACGTCACCCGCAAGGGCGGCACCATCACCACCTGCGCCTCCACCTCGGGCTACATGCACGAGTACGACAACCGCTACCTGTGGATGTCGCTGAAGCGGATCATCGGCTCCCACTTCGCCAACTACCGCGAGGCCTGGGAGGCCAACCGCCTCATCGCCAAGGGCAAGATCCACCCGACCCTGTCGAAGGTGTACTCGCTCCAGGACACCGGGCAGGCCGCCTACGACGTCCACCGCAACCTGCACCAGGGCAAGGTCGGCGTGCTGTGCCTCGCCCCCGAGGAAGGCCTGGGCGTGCGCGACGAGGAGATGCGCGCCAAGCACATCGACGCCATCAACCGCTTCCGTAACGTCTGAGAGCCATAGATGACAGAGCGTCAGAAGGACCGTCCGTGGCTCATGCGGACGTACGCCGGCCACTCGACGGCGGAGGCGTCCAACGAGCTGTACCGGCGCAACCTCGCCAAGGGGCAGACCGGTCTGTCGGTGGCGTTCGACCTGCCGACGCAGACCGGTTACGACTCCGACCACATCCTCGCCCGCGGCGAGGTGGGCCGGGTGGGCGTGCCCGTGGCCCATCTCGGTGACATGCGCAGGCTGTTCCAGGACATCCCCCTGGAGCAGATGAACACCTCGATGACGATCAACGCCACCGCGATGTGGCTGCTGGCGCTCTACCAGGTCGTCGCCGAGGAGCAGGGCGCGGACATCACCAAGCTCCAGGGCACGACCCAGAACGACATCGTCAAGGAGTACCTGTCCCGGGGCACCCATGTGTTCCCGCCGGGACCGTCGCTCCGCCTGACGACGGACATGATCGCGTACACGGTTTCCCACATCCCGAAGTGGAACCCGATCAACATCTGCAGCTACCACCTGCAGGAGGCCGGGGCCACGCCGGTGCAGGAGATCGCGTACGCGATGTCCACCGCCATCGCCGTTCTCGACGCCGTGCGCGACTCCGGCCAGGTGCCGCAGGAGCGCATGGGTGACGTGGTCGCCCGCATCTCCTTCTTCGTGAACGCGGGTGTCCGCTTCATCGAGGAGATGTGCAAGATGCGGGCGTTCGGCCGCATCTGGGACAAGGTCACCCGTGAGCGGTACGGCATCGAGAACCCCAAGCACCGGCGGTTCCGGTACGGCGTCCAGGTCAACTCGCTCGGTCTGACCGAGGCGCAGCCGGAGAACAACGTCCAGCGGATCGTGCTGGAGATGCTCGCCGTGACGCTGTCGAAGGACGCACGCGCGCGTGCCGTGCAGCTGCCGGCCTGGAACGAGGCGCTGGGCCTCCCCCGGCCCTGGGACCAGCAGTGGAGCCTGCGCATCCAGCAGGTGCTGGCGTACGAGAGCGACCTGCTGGAGTACGACGACATCTTCGAGGGCTCGAAGGTGATCGAGGCGAAGGTGGAGCAACTGGTCGCCGACTCCCTCGCGGAGATCGACCGCATCCAGGAGATGGGCGGCGCCATGGCCGCCGTGGAGTCCGGCTACCTGAAGTCCCAGCTGGTCTCCTCGCACGCCGAGCGCCGGGCCCGGATCGAGTCCGGCGAGGAGAAGATCATCGGTGTCAACGCCTTCGAGGGCACCGAGCCGAACCCGCTGACGGCCGACCTGGACACCGCGATCATGACGGTGGACCCGGCGGTCGAGGCCCGGGTCATCGCCGGGCTGCAGAACTGGCGCGACACCCGCTACCAGCCGCCCTTCAACCACCCTCGGCCCTGCAAGGCGCTGGAGCGGCTGAAGGAGGCCGCCAAGGGCACCGACAACCTGATGGAGGCCACGCTGGAGTGCGCCCGCGCCGGGGTCACGACCGGCGAGTGGGCGGGCGCGCTGCGCGAGGTGTTCGGCGAGTTCCGGGCGCCCACCGGGGTCTCGTCCGCACCGGTGGCCGTCGCCGCCGAGCCGGGCTCCGCCCTCGCCGAGGTGCGCGGCAAGGTCGACGCCACCGCCCGCGACCTCGGTGTCGGCAAGCTGCGCTTCCTGGTCGGCAAGCCGGGCCTGGACGGGCACTCCAACGGCGCCGAACAGATCGCCGTACGCGCGCGTGACGCCGGCTTCGAGGTGGTCTACCAGGGCATCCGGCTGACGCCGGAGCAGATCGTGGACGCCGCCCTCGCCGAGGACGTGCACGCGGTCGGCCTGTCGATCCTGTCCGGCTCGCACGCCCAGCTGGTGCCGGACGTGCTCCAACGCCTCCGTGTGGCCGGTGCCACAGATATACCGGTGATCGCCGGTGGCATCATCCCGAATGGTGACGCCGCGCAGCTGAAGGAAGCCGGAGTGGCCGCCGTCTTCACCCCGAAGGACTTCGACATCACCGGAATCATCGGCCGAATCGTCGACGAGATCCGGAAAGCGAACAAGCTCGACCCCCTGGAGGTCCCCGCATGACGACCGTCAACCGCCTTCGCCCGCGGCGCTCCTGCCTGGCCGTGCCGGGCTCGAACCCGCGCTTCCTGGAGAAGGCGCAGGGCCTCCCGGCGGACCAGGTCTTCCTGGACCTGGAGGACGCCTGCGCGCCGCTCGCCAAGCCCGAGGCGCGGCACACCATCGTCAAGTTCCTCAACGAGGGCGACTGGACGGGCAAGACGCGCGTCGTGCGTGTCAACGACTGGACGACCGAGTGGACGTACCGTGACGTCGTGACCGTCGTCGAGGGCGCCGGCCAGAACCTCGACTGCATCATGCTGCCGAAGGTGCAGACGGCCGAGCAGGTCGTCGCGCTCGACCTCCTGCTCACCCAGATCGAGAAGACCATGGGCTTCGAGGTCGGCAAGATCGGCATCGAGGCGCAGATCGAGAACGCGCAGGGCCTGAACAACGTCAACGCGATCGCGCAGGCCTCCCCGCGCGTCGAGACGATCATCTTCGGCCCGGCCGACTTCATGGCCTCCATCAACATGAAGTCGCTGGTCGTGGGCGAGCAGCCGCCCGGCTACCCGGCGGACGCCTACCACTACATCCTGATGAAGATCCTGATGGCCGCCCGCGCCAACAACCTCCAGGCGATCGACGGCCCCTACCTGCAGATCCGCAACATCGACGGCTACCGCGCGGTCGCCCAGCGCGCCGCCGCGCTCGGCTTCGACGGCAAGTGGGTGCTGCACCCGGGCCAGGTCGAGGCGTCCAACGAGATCTTCTCGCCCTCGCAGGAGGACTACGACCACGCCGAGCTGATCCTGGACGCGTACGACTACTACACGTCCGAGGCGGGCGGCAAGAAGGGCTCCGCGATGCTCGGCGACGAGATGATCGACGAGGCCAGCCGCAAGATGGCCCTGGTCATCTCCGGCAAGGGCCGGGCCGCCGGCATGCAGCGCACGTCGAAGTTCGAGATCCCGGAGGCCTGAGCGCGATGCAGTTCGGACGCACCTACGAGGAGTTCGAGGTCGGGGCGACGTACAAGCACTGGCCGGGCAAGACGGTCACGGAGTACGACGACCACCTGTTCTGTCTCCTCACCATGAACCACCACCCGCTCCACATGGACACGAACTATGCGGAGAAGACGACGGACTTCGGCAAGAACGTCGTCGTCGGCAACTACATCTACTCCCTGCTGCTCGGCATGAGCGTGCCGGACATCTCCGGCAAGGCGATCGCCAACCTGGAGATCGAGTCGCTCAAGCACGTGGCGCCGACCTTCCACGGCGACACGATCTACGGCGAGACGACGGTGCTGGACAAGTGGCCGTCGAAGTCGAAGAACGACCGCGGGATCGTCTACGTCGAGACCAAGGGCTACAAGCAGGACGGCACCCTGGTCTGCGTGTTCCGCCGCAAGGTCATGGTGCCGACCGAGACGTACATCAAGGAGCGCGGCGGCGAGCAGCCCGGCCGCCCGGAACTGAAGCAGCAGGAGAAGTAGGCCATGGCCCGTCTCGCCCAGACCGCCGGTCTGACCGACGTCCAGCAGGAGATCCTCTCCACCGTCCGGGACTTTGTCGACAAGGAGATCATTCCTGTCGCGACCGAGCTGGAGCACCGCGACGAGTACCCGCAGCAGATCGTGGACGGCCTGAAGGAACTCGGCCTGTTCGGTCTGATGATCCCCGAGGAGTACGGGGGCCTGGGCGAGTCACTGCTCACCTACGCGCTGTGCGTGGAGGAGATCGCCCGCGGCTGGATGTCGGTGTCCGGCATCATCAACACGCACTTCATCGTCGCGTACATGCTCAAGCAGCACGGCACGCAGGAGCAGAAGGACCACTTCCTGCCGAGGATGGCGGCCGGTGACATCCGGGGCGCCTTCTCGATGTCGGAGCCGGCCCTGGGCTCGGACGTGTCGGCGATCACCTCGAAGGCGGTCAAGGACGGCGACGAGTACGTCCTGAACGGCCAGAAGATGTGGCTGACGAACGGCGGCACCTCGTCCCTGGTGGCGGTTCTCGTCCGGAGTGACGAGGGTCACCCCGAGGGCACGGCGCCCCACAAGTCGATGACGACCTTCCTGATCGAGAAGGAGCCGGGCTTCGGCGAGGTCCGCCCGGGCCTCACCATCCCCGGCAAGATCGAGAAGATGGGCTACAAGGGCGTCGACACCACCGAGCTGATCATGGACGGCCTGCGCCTTCCGGCCGATCGGGTGCTCGGCGGCGTCACCGGCCGAGGTTTTTACCAAATGATGGACGGGGTCGAGGTCGGCCGGGTCAACGTAGCGGCCCGTGGCTGTGGCGTCGCCCAGCGCGCCTTCGAGCTCGGCGTCCAGTACGCCCAGCAGCGGCACACGTTCGGCAAGCCGATCGCCCAGCACCAGGCCATCCAGTTCAAGCTGGCGGAGATGGGCACCAAGGTCGAGGCCGCGCATGCGATGATGGTCAACGCGGCACGTAAGAAGGACTCCGGCGAGCGAAACGACCTCGAGGCCGGGATGGCGAAGTACCTCGCCTCCGAGTACTGCAAGGAGGTCGTGGAGGACGCCTTCCGGATCCACGGCGGCTACGGCTTCTCCAAGGAGTACGAGATCGAGCGCCTCTACCGCGAGGCCCCGATGCTGCTCATCGGTGAAGGTACCGCCGAGATCCAGAAAATGATCATCGGGCGCAGACTGCTCGAAGAGTATCGGTTCCAGGGCTGATTGTCCGGATACGGGGTGTTTTCTTCGAGAAGAAGATCACACCCCGTAGACGCTCTTCGGCCGCCGACTCGGCTGCCTGGCTTGCCCAGTTGCAGCCCGCGACCGGTACGATCCCGGAAAGCCGCCGTCCCCCGTCTTGCGCGGCATCATCCGCTACGAAGGTCATCCATGCCCCACAGCCAAACCTCTGCACCTCGCGACAGCCGAGCCGGCGTACGCCTCGCGCGCGGAGCATCGCCGTGGCTTCTCCCGACCGTCGCCACCGCAGCCCTCAGCCTGGCCCGCGCCCGCCGCTCCGGCGCGGCGAAGGCCGTGGCCGTGCCCGCCACCGCGCTCGCCGCGGGCATGCTGTGGTTCTTCCGCGACCCCGAGCGCGAGATCGGCTCCGGCCGGGTGATCTCGCCCGCCGACGGCGTGGTGCAGAGCATCATGCCGTGGAAGGACGGTCGCACCCGCGTCGCGATCTTCATGAGCCCGCTGAACGTCCACGTCAACCGCGCGCCCCTCGCGGGCACGGTGACGTCCGTCGAGCACATCCCCGGCGGCTTTGTTCCGGCTTTCAACAAGGAGAGCGAGAACAACGAGCGCGTAGTCTGGCATTTCGACACCGAACTCGGCGACATCGAGATGATCCAGATCGCCGGCGCGGTGGCCCGCCGCATCGTGCCCTACATCCCTGAGGGCACGAAGGTCGAGCAGGGCGACCGTATCGGTCTGATCCGCTTCGGCTCGCGTGTCGACCTCTACCTGCCCGAGGGCGTGGAGGTCGCGGTCGAGGTCGGACAGAAGACCGTGGCTGGGGTGACTCGCATTGACCGTGATTGATCCGGAGACCCAGGCCGGCTGGGTGCCCGAGGCCGACGAAGTGGACGACGAGGAGGAGATGCCCCTCTCTCTCCGCCTGTCGATAGCGGACACCCTCACCCTGGGCAATGCCACGTGCGGCTTCATGGCGGTGTACTTCACCACCACCGGCATCCTGATCCCGCACCTGACAGGGAACGACGAGTCCACGGGCATGGCGCGGCACAGCGCCGCCACGGCCGTCATCCTGATGCTCTGCGCGGCCGTCTTCGACCTGTTCGACGGACTGGTGGCGCGCAAGCTGCGCTCCTCGCCCATGGGTGCGGAGCTGGACAACCTGTCCGACCTGATCAGCTTCGGGCTCGCACCGGCGTACTTCGTGCTCGTCTACGGCATGGTCGCGGACGACGCGCACCAGAGAATGGCGGCGCTGGGGGCAATCGTGGTGCTCCTCGCGGTCGTCCTCCGGCTGGCGCGCTTCTCCTGCGTGACGATGAAGGACGGCATGTTCCAGGGCATGCCCTCGCCGTTCGGCGCGCTGACGGTGGTCTCCATCGTCCTGCTGGAGCTGCCCTTCGTGGCGACGCTGCTGGCCATTCTCGGTACGGCGTGGCTGATGGTGAGCCGGGTCGAGTACCCGAAGCCCAGGGGGCGGCTGGCCGGCGCGATGCTGTCCTGGATCGTCCTGTCCATGGGTCTGCTGGCGGCGTGGGCCTTCGACGCCCCGAGCGGCCAGCTGCTCCTGCAGACGGGCTGTGCGCTCCAGCTGGTCATGGGCGCGGTGATCCCGTTGTTCGCCACGGCTCGGAGGGTGAACAACTTCCGCGACAACCGGCGGGAGTCGCGGGCGGCGCAACTGCCGTAGCGGCGCTTGTACGAGGGGCCCCGGACCAGGCAATGGTCCGGGGCCCCTCGCTCGTGCGGCCCACCTGGAGGCTCCGCCCCCAGGGACCTCAGCCCGCGTAGTCCTCGCCCAGGTAGTCCTCGGCGATGCGCACGGCGACCCGCTCCAGGATCGGCCCCGCGTCCGCGATGCACTTGGCCACGTCGGGCTCGACGGACGTCAGCGGGTACGCCCGCTCGATTCCCGCCCGCCCCAACGCCTCCGGCGACAGAGCCAGCCGTCCGCACACCGCCACCACCGTCCTTCCCGCGGAGCGGGCCGCGGCGGCCACCCCCGCCGGCGCCTTCCCGTGCAGCGTCTGCTCGTCCAGCGACCCCTCACCGGTGATCACCAGAGTGGCCCGTCCCAGCGCGGGCGCGAAGCCGAGGACGTCCAGCATGACCTCGATGCCGGGGCGGAAGCGGGCGCCCAGGAGGAGGGCGCCGTAGCCGATGCCGCCCGCGGCCCCCGCGCCCGGGGACGCCGCGTACTCCGCCGCCCGCGGCCCGGCCTCGGCCTCCAGCACCTTGGCGAAGTGGGCCAGCGCCGCGTCCAGGGTCTCCACGTCGTCCGGGGAGGCGCCCTTCTGCGGGCCGTACACCGCCGGCGCGCCCTTCGGCCCGGTCAGCGGGTTGTCGACGTCGCTGGCCAGCACCAGCTCCACCGAGGACAGCCGCGGGTCCAGGCCGGACAGGTCGGCGCGGGCGAGGTCCGCCAGCCCACCGCCGCCCGGCGTCACCGGCTCGCCGCCCTCGGTCAGGAAGCGCGCGCCCAGCGCGGACAGCATGCCCGCGCCGCCGTCCGTCGTGGCGCTGCCGCCGACGCCGAACACGATCGTCCGGGCGCCCGCGTCCAGCGCGGCCCGCAGCAGCTCGCCGGAGCCGTACGTGGAGGCCGTCAGGGGCGCGAAGACGCCGGCCGGGAGACGCTGCAGGCCGCTCGCCTCGGCCATCTCCACGACCGCGGTGTCGCCGCGCAGCGCGAACGCGGCGGTCACCTCCTGGCCCAGCGGCCCGGCGACCCGGACCTCCCGCCGTTCGAAACCGGCCGCGACCGCCGCGTCCACGGTCCCGTCGCCGCCGTCGGCCACGGGCAGCGCCTCGACCGTCAGATCCGGCACGACCCGGCGCAGCCCGGCCGTCACCCGCTCGGCGACCTGCACGGCCGTCAGCGAGCCCTTGAACTTGTCCGCGGCGATGAGCACCCGACGGGTCTCGTTCACTGCAGCGTCCGCCACCTTGCTTTCCCCTTGCTCTCCGGGCCCCGCGCACGTCAGGGCCAGTCGCGCCGCTGCGACCTTAACCGGAGGAGAGCCCCCTCGTCATGCCATGACCGAAGGCTGGGAAGCCGCTGAGAACACCCTGGGAAAAACGGGTAGACCCCAGCCATGACCCGAACCGGAGCGGCTCTCGCCGACCGCGTCCACGGCGGCTGGCTCGGCCGGATCGCGGGCAACATGCTCGGCAAGCCCGTCGAGCAGGGCGAGGTGTGGACGCGCGAGCGCATCGACCGCTATCTGCGCAAGGCCGAGGCGCTGCCGCTCACCGACTATCTGCCCGGACCCGCCGACCCGGCCGACGGCGCCGTACTGCGCCCGGAGTGGCGGGCCTGTGTGCGCGGCCGGATCCACGGCAGCGTGCGCGACGACGACGTCGACTACGCGATCCTCGGGCTGCACCTGCTGGAGACGTACGGCTTCGGGTTCAGCACCGAGCAGGTCGGCGAGCTGTGGCTGCTGCGGCTGCCGTACCTGCAGACCTTCACCGCGGAACGGGCGGCGTACCGCAATCTCGCGAACGGGCTGAAGCCGCCGCTGACGGCGACGTACGACAACCCGTACCAGGAGTGGATCGGCGCCCTCATCCGCGCCGACGTGCACGGCTGGACCCGCCCCGGCGACCCGGTGGGCGCCGCCGGCCTCGCCCGCCGGGACGCGGTGCTCTCGCACACCGGGAACGGCGTGTACGGCGCGATGTGGGCGGCGGCGCTGATCTCGGCGGCGTTCACCGCGCCGACCGTGCGGGACGCGCTGGAGAGCGCGCTCGGCGTGATCCCGGCGAGTAGCCGACTGGCCCGTGCGGTACGGCGGGTCATCAGCCTGTACGAGACGCGGCTGCCCTGGGAGGAGACCCTGGCGACACTGGCCGCGGAGACCGCCGGGCTCGGCTGGATCCACACCGTCCCGAACGCCGCCGTCCTCACGGCGGGGCTGCTGTACGGCGAGGGCGACTTCACCCGGACCATCGCCCTGACCGTGCGCGGCGGCCTGGACACCGACTCCAACGGGGCCACGGCCGGCTCCGTGGTCGGCGTACTCACCGGCGCGGACGCGATTCCCGCCCAGTGGAAGGACCCGCTTCAGGACACGGTACGGAGCGCGGTGTTCGGCTTCGACGGCGTACGGATCAGTGCGCTGGCGGAACGCACCCTGCGCCTGGCGACCACCGGGCCGTAGCCGGTGCGCGCCTGGTTACCCTTCACCAATGACCACGACTGGTGACTTCGCCGCGTACATCGCGAGCCTGCCCCGTGTCCTCGCCGGTGCGGCCGCGCTCTTCCGGGACGCCGAGGGGCGGGTGCTGCTGGTCGAGCCCAACTACCGCGAGGGCTGGGCGCTTCCGGGCGGCACGATCGAGTCGGACGACGGGGAGACCCCGCGCCAGGGGGCCCGCCGGGAGACGCTGGAGGAGATCGGGCTCGACCGGGAGCTCGGGCGGCTGCTCGCCGTCGACTGGGTGCACGGCGCCGGCCGGCCGCCGCTGGTGGCGTACCTCTACGACGGCGGAGTAGTCACGGACGCCGACCTGAAGGCGATCCGGCTGCAGGAGGAGGAACTGCTGTCCTGGCGCCTGGTCCCGCGCGAGGAGATCACCACCCGTCTGCCCGGCGCCCTCGGCCGCCGCGTCCTGACCGCGCTGGACGTCCTCGCGGACGGCTCCGGCACCGCGGAACTGGAGAACGGCCACCGGGTGGCATGACCGGCCCCGCCGGCAACTGACCGCGCCCGCGCCGGCCCTGCTCACCCTCGTTACCGGTCACTGCCGCCGGCCGACGGGCCGACACCCCGGCCCCCGAGCCCACGCCGCGCACCTCGGCGCGGTCCGGGACCGGACCTGGACAGAACCCGGGCCAGGCCCGGCCTGATCTCGGGACGGATGTGGACGGGGCCGGCTCAGGCCCGGGGAGGTTCTCGCCGGTCTGGGCGGATGCGAGACAAGTCGGGTGATGCCGGCTCCGCTCAGCACTGCGCGGTCCTGCTCGCGGCAGCGCACGTGTCGGGGTGCGCTCGGGTTTGGGGACCGGGGCGATATCCGTTCGCGGGGGCGCGGCCGCCCCGCCTACCCTCGACGACATGACCAAGCCCCTCGTCGCCGTGCTGAGCGGCGCAGGCATCTCGACCGACTCCGGCATCCCGGACTACCGCGGGCCGAACGGGCTGTGGCGGCGGGACCCCGAGGCCGAGAAGCTCGTGACGTACGAGTACTACATGAGCGACCCGGAGATCCGGCGGCGGTCCTGGCAGATGCGGCGGAAGAACCGCACGCTCGACGCGGAGCCGAACGCCGCGCACCGGGCCGTCGCCGAACTGGAGAAGTCCGGCGTCCCGGTGCGGGTCATCACCCAGAACGTGGACGGACTGCACCAGCTCGCCGGCATGCCCGCCCGCAAGGTCCTCGAACTGCACGGCAGCGCACGCGGGGTCGTGTGCACCCGGTGCCATGCGCGCGGGCCGATGGAGGACGCCCTCGCCCGCGTCGAGGCCGGCGAGGACGACCCCGCGTGCCTGGAATGCGGAGGCATCCTGAAGTCGGCGACCGTCATGTTCGGCGAGCGACTCGACCCGGTCGTCCTCGGCGAGGCGGTGTCCATCAGCAAGGCCTGCACCGTCTTCCTCGCCGTAGGCAGCAGCCTGCAAGTCCAGCCCGCCGCCGGGCTCGTCGGGATCGCCGCCGACCACGGCGCCCGCCTGATCATCATCAACGCCGAACCGACGCCGTACGACGAACTCGCCGACGAGGTCGTACGCGAGCCGATCGGCACCGCACTGCCCGCATTCTTGCGCACGTTGCGTACCGGGGCTGATCGCTAGCGAGACGCGCACCACGAGGTCGGGTGGAGTGATGCGACGCCTCACTTCACCAAGAGATGGTTCGGCTTCCGTAAAGCACTCCCCAACGAGATGATCGACTGACTGTTCGAAGCAGTGCTCAAGGCGGAGAGCGAGTTCGCCGATGTGCCGGCCGAGGAAATGACGCCGGCCCAGTACCGGGAGCTCGCCTCGCGTTACAACGGCGGCCCGTACTGGCAGAGCGGCGACGCCCAGGCCTACGGGCGTGGCTTCATGAACAACCTGAACGACGCGAGGGGTGCGCTGCGCTGATGACCGATCCTGCCCGTGTGGACGACGACCGGGGCTGCCTCCTCCTGGTGCTCGCCGTGCCTCTGGCCCTTCTCACCCTCATCGCCGGGTACTTCTGCTGGACGGCTCTCACGATCCGCCCTTCCGGTCCGTGGGACGACGACGCCTCTGCGGGCATCGTCCTGTCGTGCGTCCTGACCATCGGGGCGGCCGCGGCAGCGGTGGCCGTGTGGGCACTGCCGCCGGTGCGTCGGGTCATGCGCTGGTGGTGGGTGGGACCGGCTCTGCTGCTCGGCGTGGTCGCCTCGGTGCGCTGGGCGACGGGCGGCTGAGCCGGCCGCGCCACCCGTCCCGCACTTGCGCCGACGACTGTTTCAGCGCTGGTCCCGACTGGTTCCGGCGCGGTGGTCGCGGTGTGCGCGGACGGCGTTCAGCCAGTCGTCGGCCCCCGTCCCCGGGGGGCTCAGCTCGGTACCGCTCACCTGGGTGCCCCAGACGTCGGGGTGGAACACGCCGTCCTCGACGTCCGTCTCGGGCGCGACGAGCAGCGGCAGCCCCAGGGCCACTGCCATCCCGGCCTCGATGTGCAGCCAGGGAGTGGTCCACCAACCCGCCGAGGCGTCTTCCTCCTTGGTGTCCGGCCGCCAGACGGCGTTACGGGCGTCGAGCTGCCGGAACCCGAGCAGCACGACACCGTCGACCTCCCGCAACAGCCGGGTCAGCGCGCGCCAGGGATCCTCGCCGTAGGCGTCCCGGCTCAGCCGGACGACCTCGCTCCCCTGCTGTTCGATCCAGGCCACCCAGCGTTCCAGTTCCGGCTCCTGTTCCGCGGTGAGCACCGACGGTGCTCCGAGGAAGACCCGGCAGGGTGCGGCTGTGCTCATGTTCATACGGGTTCTTCGCTGACTACTCTGCCGTCGGAATCCAACAGGGCCATTATGTTCGCGGGAACGTCGAGGGCCCCGGAGAACTGTGCTCCCCCGAGCCGCGCCCCCGCGAAATGGGCACCGGTCAGCCGAGCTTCCCGGAAGTCCGCGCCGGACAGCACCGCGCCGGACAGAACGGCGCCCTCGAGCTTCGCCCGGTAGAAGACGGCTCCCGGGGCGACGACTTCCTTCAAGGACGCGCCCGTGAGATCGGCCTCGAAGAGATCGGCCTGGGTGAGATCGACGGTCCTCCGGTCGCCCTCCTTGCGGCCGAGGTAGGCGCGCGTCAGGTTGCAGCCCTGCAGGTCTGCCCGGGCGAGGGAGGGGGCGTACCGGAGCCCGTCGGCGAGGACCTTCTGTATGGGGCCCGTCCCGGCTTCCCGTAGCAGTCCGGTGATCACGGCGACCGCCTCGTTGGCGTACGGTGTGCGGCCCGCCCCCTGTTCCGCGTTGGTGTCGAAGAACCGGCGCATGAGGATCGCGGCGGCCATCTGCTGGGTCGAGTTGTCCGAGGCCAGCGCCTCCATGACGTCCCTGAACGCCGTTCCGACCGCCGCTGACCTGTCGCGTCTGCGCTGGAAGTTGAGGACTCCCAGCACGCTGACGCCGACGGTGGCGAAGGTTCCGACGATGCCCGTCCAGACCTGAACGTCGCTGGCTGCCATCTCACCCCTGACGCCGAGAGCCCGCCCCCCACCCGACGCGACCATACAAGACGGCGAACGGAAGTGGCGTACGCCGAGGGCGGGTTCAGAAGAGCGCGCCGGCTCGCTCGAAGTCCAGCAGCCGCCGCTTGCGGTCCAGTCCGCCGCCGTAGCCGGTGAGGCCGCCGCCCGCGCCGATGACGCGGTGGCAGGGGACGATGATGCCGACGGGGTTCCTGCCGTTGGCGAGGCCGACCGCGCGCGAGGCCCGGGGATTGCCGAGGGAGTCGGCGAGTTGGCCGTAGGTGCGGGTCTCGCCGTAGGGGATGCGGGTGAGCTCGTGCCAGACGCTGCGCTGGAAGGGGGTTCCGCGCAGGGTGAGTTCGAGGGTGAACTGCTTCAACTCGCCCGCGAAGTAGGCCGCCAGCTGCTCCCTCGCCGCGGCGAAGCAGGGCAGGTCGTCGTCGCGCTGGCCGAAGTCCTCCTCGGGCGGGCGGTGCCGCTGGCCGGTCATGTACAGGCCGCACAGGGCGCCGTCGTGGGCGACCAGGGTCAGCGGGCCGTACGGGCTGTCGATCTCGGTGTGGAACGTCACGGGGAATCCTTCTTACACAATCCTTCTTACACGGGCAGGAAGTTGATCGGGTGACCGTCGGTCGCCCACAGGTACTGCACGGCGTACGCCCGCCACGGCCGCCACGCCTCCGCGCGGGCGGTCAGCGCGGCCGGGGTGGCGGGCAGGCCCAGCTCTCCCGCCGCGCGCCGGATGCCGAGGTCGGTGGGGAGGAAGGCGTCCGGATCGCCGAGGGCGCGCATGGCGATGACGTCGACCGTCCAGGGGCCGAAGCCGGGCAGGGAGAGGAGCCGGGCGCGGGCTTCGGGCCAGTCGGATTCGACGCCCAAGTGAAGTGTTCCTTCGGCGAGTTGGCGGACCAGCGTGGTGAAGGTGGTACGCCGGGTGCGGGGCATCGCCAGGTGCTCGGGGTCGGTCTCCGCCAGCGCTTCGGGGGACGGGAAGAGATGGGTGAGCCCCCCTTCGGGGTCGTCCAGCGGCTTGCCGTGCGCCCTGACCAGCCGGGCCGCGTGGGTACGGGCGGCGGCCGTGGACACCTGCTGCCCGAGCACGGCGCGGACGGCGAACTCGGCCTCGTCGACCGTGCGCGGCACCCGGCGGCCGGGAGCCCGGTCGACCAGCGGGGCGAGCAGTGGGTCGGCGCGCAGCCGGTCGTCGACGGCGACGGGGTCGGCGTCCAGGTCGAGCAGGCGGCGGCAGCGGCTGATCGCCACGGTCAGGTCGCGCAGGTCGCTGAGGGTGAGGCGGCAGGCGATGTGGTCGGGGCGAGGGGCCAGGGAGACGATCCCGTGGCCGTACGGCAGGCGCAGGGTGCGCCGGTAGGCGCCGTCGCACCACTCCTCCACGCCGGGTACGGCCGTGGCGGCGAGGTGACCGAAGAGGTTGGAGGGGTTGAGCGGGGCGCGGAACGGCAGCCGCAGGCTGAGCGCGCCGGGCGTGCCGGCCCCGGACCGCGGCGCCCGGGCCCGCAGCTCGCTCGGGGTCAGGGCGAACACCTCGCGGACGGTGTCGTTGAAGGTGCGGATGGAGGAGAAACCGGCCGCGAAGGCGATCTCCGCCATGGGCAGCGAGGTGGTCTCGATGAGCAGCCGCGCGGTCTGGGCGCGCTGGGCGCGGGCGAGCGCGAGGGGGCCGGCGCCGAGTTCGGCGAGGAGCTGCCGCTCCACCTGGCGGGTGCTGTAGCCGAGCCGGGCGGCGAGTCCGGGCACGCCGTCGCGGTCCACGACGCCGTCGGCGATGAGCCGCATGGCGCGGGCGACGAGGTCGGCGCGCTGGTTCCACTCCGGGGAACCGGGGCTGGTGTCCGGGCGGCAGCGCTTGCAGGCCCGGAACCCGGCCTGCTGGCAGGCGGCCGCGCTCGGGTAGAAGGTCATGTTCTCCGGCTTGGGCGGCACGACGGGGCAGCTGGGCCGGCAGTAGATTCGGGTGGTCAGGACAGCCGTGAAGAACCACCCGTCGAACCGCGCGTCCTTGGACTGCACGGCGCGTACGCAGTGCTCCCGGTCGAGGTGCGTCGCTGTCTGCATGCCTCCAGCATCGGCCAACGCGGGCGGCGATCGCTGGCGGAAATCCGACACCAGCGTTCGTGGGCCTGGCGGGATTCCGATCCGGCAGGCCGGGTGGTGGCGGTCCGGGGACGGGGGCGTCGGTCGGTGCCGTGGGCGGGCCGCCGGGGGCCGGTCGAGCCCGGCCGGGAGGTGCCGTCGAGGTGCATGACCGAGCCGGCCGGCGCCGAGCTCACGGCGCGGTAGGTGTCCTGGGGGCGGTCTGCCGGAACCGGGCGACCCACTCGGCGGTGGGGCGCAGCCCGCCGAAGGTGTAGAAGTGCACCTTCACCACGCCGTGCCGTTCGGGGTCGTAGCGGCGGGCGAGGGCGTGCAGGAAGCGGTCCGGGCCGGTCGTACCCATGAGGTTCGTCAGCGAGAAGCCGTACTTGCGGGCCACGGAGGCGCTGGTCGCGACGCCGAACCGGGTGGCGTGGCCGAGCAGCCGGCGTACGCCCGCCGGCCCGGGCACGCCGATCCGTACGGGCAGGTGTACGCCCCGGGAGCGGGCGGCTTCCAGCCAGCTGAGGACGGGGTCGACGTCGAAGCCGAACTGGGTGATGACGTCGCCGCCGAGCCGGTGCGCGCCGATGGCGGCCGCCTTGTCGATGAGCGCCGACCACAGGGTGCCGTCGGTGATCGCGGGGTGGCCCTCCGGGTAGCCGCTGATGCCGATGTGGCGGACACCGTGGCGCTGGAGCAGGCCGGTGCGCAGGACGGTGAGGGCGTCCTCGTAGGGGCCCTCGGGACGGGCCGGGTCGCCGCCCACGACGAACACGTTCTCGGCGGTGCCGTCCTCGGCCAGCCCGGACAGGAACTCCTCCAGGGCGGCGCGGGAGGGCAGGCGGCGTGCGGAGATGTGCGGTACGGGGACGAAGCCGAGCCGCTTGACCGCGCGGGCGGCGGTGAGCCGCATGCCGAGGTCCTCGCCGGCGAGGAAGGTGATGTTGATCCGGGTGCCCGGCGGGATGCTGCCCTGCGCCTCCTCCAGCCGGGACACGTCCTTGCCGGTCATCTCCAGGGAGAAGTCGTCCAGCAGCGCGGCCCCGAGCGCCGGGGTGACGGTGAGAGCGGGGTTCATCGTGTTCCTCGTACGACGGCGTTCCTGACCTCGGCCGATGATGCCACGCGGCACACCGGCACCTGGGCCCAGGGCCGGGCGGCGGGCGTGGAGGGGCCGCGGCACCCGGCGCCTGCCGGCCTCCGGGAAGCGGGGCGGGGAGTGGTGCTGGCGATGCTTCGGCGCCGGGCCAGGTCGGCCCCGGGCCGGCGAGGGCGACGGCGCCCGGCGCGTGCCGGCCTACGGGGAGCGGGGGCGGGGAGTGGTGCTGGCGGTGCTTTACGGCACGGCGGCGGGAAGGTCGGCCCCGGCCGAGCGACGGCTACGGCGCCCGGCGCGTGCCGGCCTCCGGGAAGCCGACCGGGGGCCTGATGCTGGCGGTGCGTTACGGTGCCGGGTTCAAGGGGTCGTCGACCACGCCCGCCAGGCGGCCCGCCTCCTCGGACGGGTCCAGACCTGGATCCAGCTCGCCGGCCGCGGTCGTCAGAGCGGTGAGCGCCGGGACCAGGCCGGCGCGCTCCCGCGCGGGCAAACGTTCCACCAGAGCCCGGATCTCCGCACGGCGGTGGCTGAGCACCCGGTCCACCAGCTCCTCACCGGCGGCGGTGAGGCGGAGGACGACCTCACGGCGGTTGTCCGGGTTCACCCGCCGGTCGGTGAGTCCCAGAGCCTCCAGGCGCTCGGCCATGCGCAGTGCGGTGGACGGCGTGACGCCCAACGTGGCGGCCATGGCGGCGAGTTTGATCGGCCCGCAGGTGTGCAGGGCGACCAGTGAGCGCAGTTGGGGCAGGGTCAGGGGCGCTTCCACCGAGGCGAGGGCGCGGGCGGAGAGGGCGACGACCAGCCGGGAGGCCGCCATCACCGCGAGGGTGACCGCCTCGGCCTCCCGGTCCAGCTCGGCCTCGGACGGCGCCGCACCGTCCGCCGCGACACCACCCGCCGCCTCGCCGTCCCCCAGCACACCATCGGCCGCCGCCGCACGACCCGCAGCCCGTCCAACCGCCGACGCATCGTTCGTCGCCCCGCAGCCCGCGGCCCCGCCGGCCCCCGACGCACCGCGGTACGCCTCAGCCTCGTGACCGCCTGCGGCGCGGGCCGGGGGCTGCTCCGGCGCTCTCGTGCGCCCCCGCGCCTGCTTCGGGCCGCCGTCGTGCTGGGCCATGGGCTACTCGCTCCCCTCTCCGCTGTCCACGATCCGAACGCTCCCCGTCACCCAAGGTGACCATTGCAGACTGCAATGATAAGCTGCCGACAACCGGACCGAGCGGGCGCGACGGCTCCGGTGCCAAGGGTGATGACGATGAGATCCGAGTCGATACACGAAGCCTATTCCTTCGTGTGCCTGCGCTGCGGGCACGCATGGGAGGGCGTCTACGACATCCGGCACGTCCGGGATGCCCGTGGGCGCCTGCGCGCGGAGTACCACGTCCCGGGGGGCCTTCGGGTCCCCTCACCACTCACGGCCAACACCTGCAGAGTGTGCGGCGGGCACAGGATGCGCATCCTGCGCCCCGGGCGGGTCGACTCCGCACGCGCCGTGCCCAGCTGAGGGCACCGGCCGCACCCGTTCCGACGGACGCGCGACGAGGCGCGTCCGTCCGCCATGCCCGATGCCCGCCCCTCGATCTCCCCACGCTCCCACGCTCCCGCACTCCCACGCTCCCGCACTCCCACGCTCCCGCACTCCCGCACTCCCGCACTCCCGCACTCCCGCACGGGCAGCGTCGCCCGGACCGGCCGGCGTCCCGGCCCGGTCACCCCTGCCCGGGCCCGGGACCGGCACCGCCCGGCCCCGCCCCGCCCCGCCCAGTCCATCCCAGCCGCCGTACCCCTATGGAGCCGCCATGCCGCCGCAGTCACCGACGTCCGCCCGGCCCCACTCCCCCGTCCGCCATCTGCCCGCCCTCAAGATCCCGCACCTGGGCGACTTCCACGTACCCCCGCGCGTCGTCGTCATCACCGCGCTCGCCGTTCCCGTCGGCGCCGTCGCCACGCTGGTGGCCGCCGCTCTGCTGAAGCTGATCGCGCTGATCACCAATCTGGCCTTCCTCGGCCGCCTCGGTTTCGGCTCCGCCGTGCCCGCGGCCTCCCCGCACCGCTGGCTGCTGGCCGTGATGCCCGTGGTCGGCGGACTCGTCATCGGGGTCATGGCCCGCTACGGCTCGGAGAAGATCCGGGGCCACGGCATGCCCGAGGCGATCGAGTCGATCCTGGTGGGCGGCAGCCGGGTGCAGCCGCGCGTCGCCGTGCTGAAGCCCGCCTCGGCGGCGATATCCATAGGCACCGGCGGGCCGTTCGGCGCGGAGGGCCCCATCATCATGACCGGCGGGGCCGTCGGCTCCCTGCTGGCCCAGTTCCTCAAGGTCACCACCGACGAGCGCAAGGCCCTCCTGGTGGCGGGTTCCGCCGCCGGCATGGCCGCGACCTTCAACGCGCCGCTCGCCTCCATCCTCCTCGCGGTCGAGCTGCTGCTCTTCGAGTGGCGGCCCCGCTCCTACCTCCCGGTGTCCGTCGCCGCCGTGACCGCCACCCTGGTGCGCGGGCCGCTCCTCGGCACCGACCCGCTCTTCGGCGGTGCGCACGTGCCCGCGCGGATCGGACTGCCGTCCTACGGCCTGTGCGTGGTCGCGGGGGCCCTGGCCGGTCTGCTCGCCCTGGGCGCCACCGCCCTCGTGTACCTGTCCGAGGACCTGTTCTCCCGACTACGCATCCACTGGATGTGGTGGCCCGCGATCGGTGGCGCGGTCATCGGCCTGGGCGGCCTCGTGGAACCGCGCGCCCTCGGGGTCGGCTACGACGTCATCGGCGCGCTGCTGACCGGGCACGCCACCGTCGGCCTGATCGTCGGCATTCTCGTGGTGAAAACCCTGATCTGGGGCCTGTCACTGGGCTCGGGCACCTCCGGCGGTGTCCTCGCGCCCATGTTCATGGTCGGCGGTGCGCTGGGCGCGGCCGAGGCCCTGGTCTTCCCGCACGTCAGCCCGGGCTTCTGGGCGCTGGTGTCGCTGGCCGGAGTGCTCGGCGGCGTCATGCGCTCCCCGCTCACCGGCATCGTCTTCTGCCTGGAGCTCACCCATGAGGTCAACGCGCTGATCCCCATGGTCATCACGGCGTCGGCCGCCTATCTCCTCTCGGTGGTGCTGCTCAAGCGGTCGGTGCTCACCGAGAAGCTGGCCCGGCGCGGCCTGCACCTCACCCGCGAGTACTCCGTGGACCCCCTGGAGGTGCACCTCGTACGGCAGTTGGAGACGCCCTTCGGGGTCGCCTTCGCCGCCGACCGGGCCGCCGGCGAGGTCACCGCCCTGCTGCGGGCCGCGCACGAGGCGGGCGACCCCGAGAAGCTGCTGGCCCAGCGCCTGTACCCGGTGCTGGACGCGGACGGCGCACTGGCCGGTGTCGTCACCCGCGGGGCGCTGATCCACGCTGATCCCGCCGACGCCACCCCGCTCGGCGAGCTGGCCGGGCCGGCGGTGATCGCGCATCCCGACGAAACCCTGCGCACCCTCGCCAACCGCATGGCCCGGCACGAGATCACCCGGCTGCTCGTCGTCACCCGCGATCCGCAGCCCCGCGTCGAAGGCATCGTCAGCCTGCGGCACCTGCTGACCGCACGCCGCATCGACCTGCACGAGGAGCATCACGCCGAACGCGTGCTGACCCTGCGGGCCCGGCGCGCCCCGGAGCCGCTGCCGGCCCACGCCGCCGGCTGAAGATGGCATGGACAACTATTGGAAAGGGCAATAAGGCCCCGTCAATCCTGGTACACCTACACGTCGTCGACCGCTCGCGGGGCGGCACCGGCACCCGCGACGCGGTTATGGACCGGTGAACCGTACCGGGTTTGGCTCTGGTGACCGGACCATCGCCCCGGGCAAGGTGGTGATCCCGAACCCGAGGAGAACCCGAGCATGCGATTCCGGCACGCGGCGAGCATCTGGTCCACGTACCCCGAACTGACCTGTGGCGCGCTGTACGCCACCGGTGTCGACGCCCGGGTGGACACCGGGCCGCGCGCCGCCGAGTACACCGCCCGCGCCCTGGACCGGCTGGCCGGAGCCACCGAGGGCGAGTTCCCCGAAGTGCTGGCCTGGCGACGGACGTTCAGCCGTATGGGCCTGAAGCCGACCCAGTACCGCTGCGCCTCGGAGTCGCTGCTGCGGCGGCTGCGGAAGGAGGGGTCGCTGCCGCGCATCCACCCGCTCGTCGACCTGTGCAACGCGCTCTCGGCGGCGTACGCGATCCCGGTCGCGGTCCTCGACGTCGACCGTGTCGCCTGGCCACTGCTGGAGGTGCGCCCGGCCGGCGGCGACGAGACGTACACGGCGTTCGGCGGGGGTGTGGAGCATCCCGTGCCCGGCGAGGTGACCTTCGTCGACGCGGCGGGGCGGGCGCACGCCCGGCGCTGGACCCACCGGCAGAGCGGCCACTCGGCGGTCGGTGAGCACACCCGCCGGGTGCTGGTGGTGGCGGAGGCCATGCACGAGGGCGGGACGACGACCGTGCCCGAGGTGCTGAAGACGGTGGAGGCGGAGGTGGCGGCGCACTGGGCGGCCGGGACGGAGACGGCCGTGCTCACCCGGAGCGCTCCGGAATTCGCCTTCGGCGACTGAGCGCGGACCATGACAGCATGAGCACGGTGGACGTGGAACGAGGGGTGCCGGCCGTCGCGGGTGAACTCCCTGGCCGCGGCTCGGACTTCCTGCAGCTGGCGGCCGGTGACGTGCCCGCCGGCGGGAAGGCCGAGTGGCTGGCGGGCCGGCTGCGGCAGGCGATAGCGGACGGCAGCCTGGCCGTGGGCAGCAGGCTCCCGCCCACCCGGGTGCTGGCCGCCGAACTCCGCGTCTCCCGCGGGGTGATCACCGAGGCCTACCGCCGCCTCGCCGAGGACGGCCACCTTCAGGGGCGCCGGCGTGGGGGCACGGTGGTGGTGGCGGCACCGGTGGGTCCGCCGCGCGCCGGGTCCGGGCGCGGGGCCGCGGCAGCCGGCGGGTCGCCGAAGCCCCCCGGGCACGCTGCTCTCGGCAGGTCTTCGGCACGGCCCGCCGGCGCGGCCGGAACGCCGGGTACCGGACCGTACGGCCCGTCCGTGGCCGTGTCCCCGGCACCGTCCTCGCGCGCGCCTCGTACACCGCCCTCCCGTACGCGGATCCCGCCAAGCCCTCGCGCACCCCTCCCACCGCGCTCCACCGCATCCGCGACGCCGTTCTCCGACGCCCCCGGTGCCGATGTCTTCGACGCGTTGCGGGAGGCCCCGGCCGTCGTCGACTTCACTCCCGGGCGGCCGGACCTCGCCACCTTCCCGCGTACCGCCTGGCTGCGTGCCGAGCGTGCCGTCCTCGCGGAGCTGTCCGCCGAGCAGCTCGGCTACGGCGATCCGCGTGGCGCCCCCGCCCTGCGGCGGGCCGTGGCCGACTGGCTGGCCCGGATGCGGGGCGTGCGGGTGGATCCGGACGAGGTGCTGATCGTCGCGGGCACCGCCCAGGCGCTCACGCTGCTCCACCAGGTGCTGCGGGCCGACGGCATCGACGCCGTCGCGGTGGAGGACCCCGGCTCGCTCGGGGGCCGTCAGCATCTGCGGAACGGGGGCCTGGCCACCCCGCCGGTGCCGGTGGACGAGGACGGGGTGCGGGTGGACGCGCTGCGCGCGAGCGGCGCCCGCGCGGTGCTGCTGACGCCGGCCCACCAGTTCCCGACCGGCGTGGTGACCAGCGGCGAGCGCCGACGGGAGCTGCTGGCCTGGGCCCGCGAGGGCGGCCTGATCCTGGAGGACGACTACGACGCCGAGCACCGCTACGACCGGCCGCCGGTTCCCGCGCTGCGGGCCCTGCTGGCCGACCGGGTGTGCTACATGGGCAGCGTGTCGAAGCTGCTGGCTCCGGCGCTGCGCACCGGCTGGCTGGTGGCCCCGAAGCGGTATCGCACCGCCCTGGTCGACGCCAAACGGTTCAACGACCTGGGCAACGCCGTGCTGCCGCAGCTGGTGCTGGCCCGGCTGATGGAGTCCGGTGGACTGGAGCGCCAGCTACGGCTGCTGCGGCGCCGGCACCGCGACCGCCGCGACGCGATGATCGCCGCCCTCGCCGAGCAGCTGCCGGGCGGGACGGTGCACGGCGCCGCGGCGGGCCTGCATCTGACGGTCACCTACGCGGCGGACGTGCCCGACACCGCGTTGCCGCCGCCGCGCTGACGCGGGGCGTGAAGTGCCAGCCGCTGTCCTGGCACCGGCAGGTGCCCGGCCGGCCCGGACTCGTCCTCGGCTATGCGGCCACCGCGCCGGGAGCCATCGCCGAGGGCGTGGCACTGCTCGGTGAGACCCTGCGCGAACTGGCCTGACCCCACCGAAGTATCGGCACGGCCGGAGTCCGAGGGGGGCTGCTCCCCTTCGGCCACTGGTGCTGCCCCCGGACAGAGCCGCCTGCCCGCCGGAGTTCGGGGGCCCGGAGGCTGCCTGACGTGCTGTCACATGGCCACGTCCACATGGCCACGTCCCACGTGACTTCCGCGCTCGGCAGACGTAGCGGCCTCGCGGCCGAGACGGCGTCCCTCGTCCTGGCCGCCGCACCCGTGCCCTCCGCCCGTACCCGACCGGCAGCGCCTCGATCGTGTGTCACGCACGGCGCCCTGCGCCGGTCCGTGCACCGACGAGAGCTTCACGTTCAGCGGGGGCCGGTCCGTGAAGGCCGACCGTTCGGACGATGGGCCGGGCTGCTCGGCACCGCCGGGGTCCCATGTGCGAGCCTCAGGGTCCCAGCGCAGGTCAGCCGGGCGGTGCGTAGGGGTCGTCGGGGGGCAGCCAGGCGTCCGGGGTGTGGATCCCGAGCTCGCCGACGCCGCTGGTCAGGGCCTCGACGACCGCGAGGACCCCGGGGCGGTCCTCGCTCTCGCGCCAGACCAGCGACCAGGTCCAGTACACCTTCGGCGCGACGATCTCCCGGCGGACCAGATCGGGCGGGAGCGGGGTGGTCTGCCCCTTGGGCGAGTTGAGGACGGGTCGGGTGCAGCGCCGCACGTGGTCGAAGAAGGCGGGGCCGGTGACGGCGCCGTCGGAGATGCGCACGGCACGGGCACCGGTGGCCCGCGCCAGTTCCTCGGCGTACGCGTTCCAGGCGGCCCAGGCGGTGACGTCGTCGTCGATGAGGACGTCGATGTCCCGGGCCGCGACGGGGCCGGCGTCCGCACCCTTCGCCACGGCGTAGAGCCGGTCGGCGCCGATCAGCCGGGCCCGCAGCCCCAGCCGTCCGAGGTCCTCGGTCCGCACCCGGCACACGGCGACGTCCAGGCTGCCGTCCCCGACCCGGGCGGCCTGGGTGTGGGAGGGGGCGACCCAGGCGTCGATGTGCACCTGTGCCACCGCGGCCGTGCGCGAAATCAGGTCCGGGGGCAGCCAGTTGACGTAGCCCAGCCGTACCGGCTGCGAGCCGGACAGCCGGCCGGCCCGGCTCTTGAGGTCGTCGGCGCGCTCCAGCAGGGCACGGGTGTGCGGGAGGAGGGCGGCACCGGCCGGGGTGAGGGAGACGGAGCGGCGGTCGCGGTCGAACAGCCGCACACCCAGGTCCCGTTCGAGCGCCTTGATCTGCTGCGAGAGCGAGGGGCCCGCGATGAGCAGCCGCTCGGCCGCCCGGCCGAAGTTCAGCTCCTCGGCGACCGCGACGAAATACCGCAGCTGGCGCAGTTCCACGCGCGCCATGCTACGCGCACTGGGAGGCTGCGCCTATCAGGAGCGAGGAAGCCGGTCGTGGCATCGTCGCTGGTGGCGGCGCACCATGAGGCTGCACCGTACGTGCGAGCGCCGTGGAGCAGCGGCCGCGGAGTGGCGCAGGGCACCGGCTTGCGCGTGCCGGGGAACGACAGGTTGCGCGTGCCGCGGAACGACGGCTTGCGCGTGCCGTGGAACGACGGAGAGAGATCATGCGAGAGTTTCTGGTCGAGATCACCACCACTGTCCCCGAGGGCACCAGCCAGGACGAGGCCGACCGGCGGCGGGCCACCGAGGCCGTCCGCGCGAAGGAACTCGCCGCGACCGGCCATCTGGCCCGGCTGTGGCGCCCGCTGGGCGAGTTGCGCAGTATCGGCATCTGGCGGGCCACCGACGAGGCGGACCTCCAGGAGAAGGTCCTCGGCACCCTGCCGCTGCGGCCGTGGATGACGCTCACGGTCACGCCGCTGGAGTCCCACCCCAACGATCCGGGCCGGGGCCAGGCCGCCCGGTGAACGCTCCGCCCCCGTGATCCCCGGGCGGGTCCTGGGCGCGGGCGGCGCCGAGCAGGGCCGGGCAGGTCTGGAACGCCACACCAGGGAGGCCGCACCGGGAGCCCCGACCGTCACCCCGTCAGCGCAGCTGCGCGGCGAACGCCTCGTACGCCGGCTCGTCGAAGAGGACGAAACGGACCTCCTCCACCGCCGTCGCCGCGCCGCGCACCGCCTCCACGGCGATCCGCGCCGCGTCCCGCATCGGCCACCGGTACACCCCGGTCGAGATCGCCGGGAAGGCGACCGTCCGGGCGCCCAGTTCGTCGGCGACGCGCAGGGACTCACGGTGGCAGGAGGCGAGCAGCTCCGAGCGGTCCTCGGTGGCGGACCAGACCGGACCCACCGTGTGGATGACCCAGCGGGCGTCGAGTGCGCCCGCCGTCGTGGCGACCGCCTGGCCGGTGGGCAGGCCCTTGCCGTACCGGGAGGCGCGCAGGGCCCGGCACTCCTGAAGGATGGCGGAGCCGCCGCGCCGGTGGATCGCGCCGTCGACGCCTCCGCCGCCGAGGAGGGAGGAGTTGGCGGCGTTGACGATCGCGTCGACGCTCTCCCGCGTGATGTCGCCCTGGACCAGGGTGATGGTGGTCATGTCTGCCTCAGTCTTCGCCAGACCGCCTTGGCGGCGTTGTGCCCCGACATGCCGTGCACACCGGGTCCCGGCGGGGTGGCCGAGGAGCAGATGAAGACGGCCGGGTGGGGGGTGTGGTACGGGAACGCGGACAGTCTGGGGCGCAGCAGCAGCTGGAGTCCGGACGCCGCGCCGCAGGCGATGTCGCCGCCCACGTAGTTGGCGTTGTGGGCGGCCAGCTCGGCGGGGCCGGCGACGGCGCGGGCCAGCACACGGTCGCGGAAGCCGGGGGCGAAGCGCTCCAGTTGGCGTTCCATGGCGTCGGTGAGGTCGCCCGACCAGCCGTTGGGGACATGGCCGTACGCCCAGAAGACCTGCTTGCCCTCGGGGGCGCGGGTGGGGTCGACGATGCTGGGCTGCACGGTGATCAGGAACGGCCGCCCGGGGGCACGGCCCTCGCGGGAGGCGGCGCGCAGGGCGGTGGAGATCTCGTCCTTGCTCGCGCCGATCTGCACGGTGGTGGCCGCGCGGGCCTCGGGCGCGGTCCAGGGCACGGGGCCGTCCAGCGCGTAGTCGATCTTGAAGACGCTCGGGCCGTAGCGGTAGTGCGCGTAGTGGTCGCCGAAGCCGGCGATACGGGCGAGGGCGGTGGGCGAGGTGTCGAAGACGTACGCCCGCGCGGGTGGCAGGTCGTCCAGGCGCTTGACCTCGTAGTCGGTGTGCACGGCACCGCCGAGGTCCTTCAGGTGGGCGGCGAGGGCGTCGGAGATGGCCTGGGAGCCGCCGCGGGGCACCGGCCAGCCACGGGCGTGGGCGGACAGGGCGAAGACCAGGCCGATGGCACCGGTGGCCAGGCCGCCGAGCGGCGCGATCACATGGGCGACCAGGCCGGCGAAGAGGGCCTTGGCCCGCTCGTCCTTGAAACGGCGCAGCAGCCAGGTGGACGGCGGCAGCCCGGCCAGGCCGAAGCGGGCCAGGGTGACGGGATCGCGCGGTAGCGCGGTGAGCGGCAGGGACATGAAGTCCCTTACGAGCGTGTCCCAGTGCGGGAGGAACGGCTCGACCAGTCGGCGGTACGCGCCCGCGTCGCGTGGCCCGAAGGAGGCGGCGGTCTCGGCCACCGAACGGGACAGCACGGCCGCGGTGCCGTCGAGGAAGGGATGCGCCATCGGCAGCTCCGAGTGGAGCCACTCGAGGCCGTAGCGGTCGAGGGGGAGGGCGCGGAACGCCGGTGAGTTGATGCCGAGGGGGTGGGCGGCCGAGCACGGGTCGTGCAGGAAGCCGGGCAGGGTCAGTTCCTCGGTGCGGGCACCGCCGCCCACGGTGGACTTCGCCTCGAAAACCGCGACGGAGAAGCCGCGACGGGCCAGCTCCACGGCAGCGGTCAGTCCGTTCGGCCCCGCACCCACCACGACCGCATCGAGCATCGACGGCACCTTCGGACCCCTTCGTCAGCCGATGGTCACTCGGGGTCAGGATATGCCGCAGCACCGACATTCTTCCGGGCCGGGTGGCCCCGGGTGGTACGGATACCGCGCGGGCGGATACGGCGCAGGGAACCGGCCGTGCGCCCACCGCCGTCCGCGGCCGGTGCAGGCGCGGGGCCACGGGCGCGCCCGGAACGCGGGCCGGTACCACCGAGGGCATGACCGGCCGGCGCCCGGAAGATCAGGGCGTGCGCGGGACCCGGCCCGGCGCCATGGCATGCGCGGGACACGGCCCGGCGGCCACGGGCGCGCGCGGGATACGGCCCGGGAGCCACGAGCGGGCGCAGGATACGGCCCGGCGGACCGGGTGTACGCGGGCATGGCTCGGCGGACCGGGTCTGCGCGGGCATGGCTCGGTGGTCCAGACACGCGCGGACTCGGCCCGCGGGATCCGGGCGAGCACTCACGCGGTCGGCGGCCATGCGCCGTGTACGGAAACAGCCCGGCGCACCAGGCACAAGCTGGCAGCGCTCGGGATCCCGGACGCGGGGAGGGGCTCGCGATCCCGGGCGCGCGGACGGGGCTCGGGAATCCCGGACGCGCGAGGACGAGGCGCGGGGAATCCGGTGCGCGCGGGCGGGGCTCGCGGGATCCGCGCGGGACGCGGCCCAGCGGCAACAGGCGTGCACGGGAAACGACCCGGCGCACCAGGCACAAGCGGGCACCGCTAGGGATCCCGGGCGCGCGAGGACGGGCTCACGATCCCGGGCGCGCGGACGGGGCTCGCGGCATCCGCGCGAGCACGGACCGCGGTCCGGCGGCAACAGGCGTGCGCGGGAGGGGCGGGCCGGGGTTTCAGGGGGCCGTGCGTAGGAGTTCGGTGATTCTGTGGGCGGTCGCCGTGTCCCGGGCCGCAGTGAACGGCAGGGTGTTGCCGCCGGTCACGCGGAACGGCTCGCCGTCACGGGTGAGGTGCGTGCCGCCGGCCTCCTCGACCAGGAGCAGCCCGGCCGCGTGGTCCCAGGCCGCCTCCCAGGAGAACGCCACGGCGTCCAACTCGCCGCGGGCGATGGCGAGATACTCCAGGCCCGCCGAACCGCAGGGCCGGGGGGCGAGGCCGTCGGTCCACAGGGCGCGCAGCGCGCGCTTCTGCTCGTCCGTGGTGTAGTCCGGGTGGGACGTGGCGACGACGAGGTCCCGGCCGGGCACCGGCTGACCCGCCGACAGCCGCTCGCCGTCGAGGAAGGCGCCCTGGCCGCGGACCGCGGTGGCGAACTGCTCGCGCGCCGCGGCATAGGTCCAGGAGGCGAGGACGACGCCCCGGTGGGCGAGCGCGACCAGGGTGCAGAAGCCGTCGTCGCCGTGGACGAACTGGCGGGTGCCGTCGACCGGGTCGACTATCCAGACCGGTGCGTCGCCCTGGAGCGCCGCGTAGGTCGCCGGATCGGCGTGCACGGCCTCCTCACCGACCACGACCGAGCCGGGCAGCAGGGCGCCGAGGTCGGCGGTGAGCCGCACCTCGGCGAGCCGGTCGGCGTCCGTCACCAGGTCGTGGGGGCCGCTCTTCTGGTCCACCTCGTCCGCGGCGAGGCGGCGGAAGCGGGGCAGGATCTCGGCCGCGGCGGCCTTGCGGACCGCATCCTCCACGTCGGCCGAGCAGCGGGCGAGAAACTCGTCGATGGTTTCCGTCATTGCTTCGATCATGCCTTCCATGAGAGCACGTCCCACTGACAATCCCCGCCCGCCCCGTGGACAGCGGGTGGAATCGGGATGAACAACAGGTGCCGGATGATCGCTCAGCGGCCGACCGCGTACCCCTGCATCCCGCGCGGGTTCGCCGCCGCCGACAGCACGCCGGTCTCCGGGTCCCGGGCCACCGCGCACAGGCGCCCCTCCGACCAGGCGGGGCCGACGGTGACGTCGTGGCCGCGCCGCCGCAGTTCCTCGACCACCCCCGGGTCCGTGCGGGACTCCACGGTCACGCTGCCGGGGCGGCGGCCGCGCGGGTAGAAGGAACTGGGGAAGCTGTCGTTGTGCCAGTTCGGGGCGTCGATCGCGCCCTGGAGGTCGAGGGCGCCGCGGACCGGGGCGCGCAGGGCGGCGGCGAGGAAGAAGTGCAGCTGCCACTGGTCCTGCTGGTCGCCGCCGGGCGTGCCGAACGCGAGGACCGGCACACCGCCCCGCAGGGCGAGGGACGGGGTGAGGGTGGTGCGCGGGCGGCGGCCCGGGGTGAGGGAGTTCGGCAGGCCTTCCTCCAGCCAGGTCATCTGCAGCCGCGTGCCCAGCGGGAAGCCCAGTTCGGGCACGACCGGGTTGGACTGCAGCCAGCCGCCGCTGGGCGTGGCGGCGATCATGTTGCCCCAGCGGTCGACGACGTCCAGGTGGCAGGTGTCGCCACGGGTCGTGCCGTCGACGGCCACGTGCGGCTCGCCGGGGATCTCCGCGACCGTCGGTTCACCGGCGCCCATCGGGTCGAAGTCGCGGTCGACGCCGCTCTCCACGCGCGCGTACGCCTGCGCCGGCAGCCGCGGGGTGCGTCCGCCGGGGCTGCCGGGCCGCAGTTCCCAGGAGGCCTTGGCGCCGACCAGGGCCCGCCGGCCCGCGTTGTAGTCGTCCGAGAGCAGTTCGGCGACCGGCACCTCGGCGGCGTCCCCGTACCAGGCCTCGCGGTCGGCCATGGCGAGCTTGCAGCCCTCGATCAGCAGGTGGACGTACTCGGCGGAGCCGTAGGCGGGCAGTTCCCCCGGCAGCAGGGCGAGTTGCTGGAGGAGGGCGGGGCCCTGGCTCCAGGGGCCGGCCTTGCACACGGTCCAGCCGTTCCAGTCGTAGGTCACCGGCGACTCGTAGCTCGCCGACCAGCCCGCGAGGTCGGCCCCGGTGAGCGTTGCGGTGTGCCGTTCGCCGGTGGTGTCCATGGTGGGCCGCCGGGACTGCCGTACCAGGGCCTCGGCGATGAAGCCGGAGCGCCACACCTCGCGCGCGGCGTCGATCCGGGCCTCCCGGTCCCCGGCGCCGGCGGTGTCGGCCAGCAGCCGCTTCCAGGTGGCGGCGAGGGCGGGGTTGCGAAAGCGCTCACCGGGGCGGGGCGCCCGGCCGCCGGGCAGGTAGACCCGCGCCGACGACGTCCACTCGGTCTCGAACAGCTCGCGGACGGTCTCCACGGTCGCGCCGAGCTTCTCCACGGGCGCATGCCCGTCTTCGGCGTATCCGATGGCGTACTTCAGGACGCCTTCCAGGGACTTGGTGCCGTGGTCGCGCAGGAGCAGCAGCCAGGCGTCGAACGCGCCGGGCACGGCGGCCGCGAGCGGCCCGGTGCCGGGCACGAGGTCGAGCCCGAGCCCCCGGTAGTGGGCGACGGTCGCTCCGGCCGGGGCGACGCCCTGCCCGCACAGCACCTGCACCGCGCCGCCCGCGGGGGCGAGCAGGACGGGCACCTCGCCGGCCGGCCCGTTGAGGTGCGGCTCCACCACGTGCAGCACGAACGCGCCGGCCACGGCCGCGTCGAAGGCGTTGCCGCCGTCCTCCAGCACCGCCATCGCCGACTGGGAGGCCAGCCAGTGGGTGGAGGACACCATGCCGAAGGTGCCTTGAAGTGTGGGCCGGGTGCTGAACTGCATCTCTCACCTCACTGTTGGCACGCACCGGTCCGTCCTGCGTGCGCCGGGGACACATCTCGGGGAGGATCTCGGGAGTCCGGGCTTCGCGGTACGTCCGAGATCGCCGGGCACTTCACATGGTGCGTCATCGAAAACGCGCACATCCACAGACGCGCTCCGTCCGTTCGCCGGCGGACGACCAGCTCGCCTCCTACGGTGCCGCGCACCGGGAGGGGATGCCCTCGGTGGAGCACCGCTCGCACAAGGGGCTGAACAACCGGGCGGAGAACTCCCACCAGCCGACCAGGCAGCGCGAACGTGAGGCGCCCATCGTCTGGTGGGGTGATTCCTTGTGGGCGGAGTGGTTCGAGGACTTCTTCGCCTCGCTCGCGAGTTTGTTCTACCGGCCGGAGGCTAGTCGCAGTAGGGGATCAGTTCGTCCTGAATCCCCCACGCCGAAGGTTCCCGGCACTGGCATGCTGACAGGCTCCGACTTTCGGACCGCACCGCAGTGGGTCAGCGTGAGCGAACCGGCGTATCGCCAGCGAACAGCCTGATGAGCCCGACGAGCTAGCTAACTTGTTTTGACTCAGAGGCCCAACGGACCCATGCGTCGAGGAGGTTTCCAAGTGTTGCTGGACTGGCGTTGTTGTTCTCGAGATGGTCGGTATACGCGTGGAGGCGGCGTGCGCCATTTGGCCAGTTGGGGTCAGTCACGGCCACGCGGGCTATGGCGCCGGTCGGGGTATCTGTGTCTTGGAATTGCTGAAGCCAGGTGGTGAAGTCGGTGGCGGGCCGGCGGTGATTTTCACCGTTCATAGCCAGTCGTCCCGGCGGCATTGCCTTGCTCGAGGGTTGTCTTGGCCCGCCGTTCTATCAGGATGGGTACGTAGGCGCTGACGCGGGCGTCTTTAAGGTCTTGGTGGGCGTCCTGGACGGCTTGCAGGATCGCTGAGGGGTCTACTGACGGGTATGCGACCCTAAGCCGTTCCGCGATGGCGATTGCCGTGCACTGTTCCTCGTTCACCCCGACGCCTCCTGAATTTTGGCTTCCGTTTCTCTACAGTTGTCCAGGAGTGGCGGCGGTCTTCGGCCAGAGCGCAGTCCCAGCGGGATGACCGTCCGGCCCTGCGCTGGTGGGCCGGAGGATGGCTGGTGCGGATGTCGGTGGCGTCCAAGGGCTTTACCGCATGGGCCGGCGCGAACACCTCATCCGGTCCGGCGTAGGCGCCACTGCGGCTTGCAGAACCGCCCCCACCGGCGCTGCGCCCGGCCCAACTCCTTTGCCAAAGCGTCGACGTCCAGGAACCTCTCTCCTTGATCAGCAGGTAGGCCCTACTGATTAGCCTCGATCTCCCAATTCTGGTTGATGTCCGCTTCCTTGAGGGCAACCTGCACACAACTTACTGACCACTCACTCAGGGAGTGATGCGATCCCGCCATGTCAGAGTGGAAGAATCGAGCGTCCTTTCTTACATACTGTAAGAAAAGGGCGTATGCGCCCGGAGGGCTTACAAGGGGCCCCGTTTCCGGCACGGGTGCCGGCGCCCGCGTCCGCCGGAGGAACCTCGTGCACAGGCACACGATCGAGCAGCGCTGAGCTTCATCGCTCGCTCGATAGCGGTGACCTTGCCGAACACCCTTGCAGTGTGACGAAGCGCTGCCTGGTATGGCCAAAAGCAATCCTCCAGGCGTTTGCAGTGGCGACACCCCAGAGACGTCCTGGCGAGCTCTGCATCCTGTCCTGGTCGGATGAAATAGGCTGGCCAGATGGGGCGATGCCGGGAAGTTCTCGAGCATCTAGCCTCGATCGTTCATGAGGGCCCGTCAGCCTGACGGGCCCTTTGTGTGAGTGTTGATGGGGATTTTCGGCGTCGGGGCAGGCTGATGGCCCGGTTGTCGCGTCGGGCGTGCGCCGGGTTCCACGGCTCCGGTGGGCTGGTGCTGTTCACAGGGACGGAACGCTGCTGGTCAGCCGTGGCTCGGGAGGGCGTGGAGCCGGTCCAGGGCATCGGTGATCACGTCGGTCCAGGGCCAGTGCCTGGCGAGGCGGAGGTAGCGGCGGCGGCCGGTGGTGACGAGCCGAGCAGCGGTGGAGAACAGCCGAAGCCGCAGGCGGCGGGGCTCCCCCAGGCGAGCTTGGCCGGTCAGGGCGAGCAGGGGCATCCAGGCCAGCAAGTCAAGGGCGATCTGGACGATCTCCAGCCAGATCTGGTTCTGCGCGGCATCGTGGAGGGGGAGGTTGCGCAGGCCGGTCGCGCGGGCAGCGCGGATGCGGTCCTCGGCCCGCGCCCGCTGCCGGTGGCGCAGTTCGAGGGCGGCGATGCCTCGCCCGCCGTGTTGGTGGCGAAGCACGTCAGTCGCATGCCGTCGGCGTCGGTGAAGCGCAACTGGGCGCCGGGGTACGGCCGTTCCTTGCGCACGATCAGCCGTAGTCCTTTGGGCCAGCCGGTCAGGCAGTTGCCGGCGAGTTCGGTGACCCAGGTGCCGTCGCGGATATCGCCGTCAGGTTCCACGGCCGGCGTCCAGGCCGAGCCCGGGATCTTCAGGACGGCCTGGTGGAGGGCATCGGTGATGGTCATGCCGACCGAGTACGACAGCCCCCTTCCGGGCTTCGCCAGCCAGGCGACGAACTCGTGGGTGCCGCCACCGGAATCGGTGCGGATCAGCGTCTGCCGGCCGCGCCGGAACCGTTTGGGCAACTGGGCCAAGGCCAGCCTGGTGGCCTCGACGTGGTCCCTGGCTCGGAGCGGCCCGTCCAGCGCTTGCGGGCTCCGCACGGGGGTTGCGGGCAACTGCATTCGAACCCGGGACCTACGCATTGCGAGTTGTCCGATCCCGTTCCGAGACCGTCCGGGCCGGTCCGTCACGACCCCGTCTTCGCTGGAGATCTGCGTCTGCAGACTCATCTACACCGGCGGCGGATGCCAACGGATTCGGTGGCGAGTGAGACCAGAACTGAGACCTGCGCAATGGGCAGGATGAGCCGTTCCGGGAGACCTCCTGATCACTGCACTCGACGTCTGTTTCGGGTTTTGTCCGGGTCACAGGGACGGTGGGGTAGAGAGAAGGCGTAGAGCTTGTTGTTGGCGGTACCGGGAAAGTAGTAGCCGGACCCCCAGTAGACCGAACCGTTGACGATGGCGGCGCCGCCGGCTACGGGCCCGCCGCTGGCGAAGCTCCACTTGAGCGTGCCGGTGGCGCCATCCAACGCGTACATGTCGCCGGACATGGAGCCGACGTAGGCGATGCCGTTGGCACTGGAGACGGGGGCCAAGTCCAAAGTGGAATCGTCCTTGGGGTCCGCGGTCTGCCAGAGGATCTTCCCGGTGGCCGCGTCGAGCCCGGCCCAGAACCCGCTGGTGACGGTCGACTTCTGGCCGGTGGCAGAGGTGATGGTGGTGGGCACATGCATGGAGTTGGTGACTGCCACGTAGACGCGCTTGCCGTCCGCCGCGGTGCCCCACTCGATGCCGCCGAGGGTGCCGCCCGGACCGACCTGCGTCTGCCACACGACCCTTCCGGTGGCCGGATTCACAGCCCAGTACACGCCGCTCTTCTGCCCGGCGCCGAGCAGCCGGGTGCGCTTGCCCTTGACTTCCGTGGTATAGAGATTTGGTCCCGAGCCGAAATCATAGTCCGGCCCTTCCGGCCGCGGGATCGTCCAGGAGTCAGCACTCAGGGTGGAGCGGGACCAGGCGATGTGGCCAGTCCTCAGGCGCAGGGCCAAAATCGAGTCGATATGGTCGTCCGGCGACAGCTGGGTGCAGCCGGTCTGAAACGGCTTTGTGCAGACGCCGGGCGGCACGGAGTAGTTGTTGCCGGTGTCCACGTACAGCAGTCCAGTGTCGTGGTCCACCACCGGGGTGCTGGACCACACCGCACCACCCGTGTAGCCGCGCGGAACTGTGTAGGTCTTCCACAGCACTTTTCCGGTGGACACGCTGAGTGCGACAACGCTGCCGCGGAAGGTGGGCGGCGGCGTCGTCTGGACCTCGGAGTTGGAAGATACGCCGACGTAGGCGACGCCGCGGTCGATCACCGGCGAACCGGTGATGATCGCGTTTGGGTTGTCGTCCACCTTAGTCCGCCAGAGCGGCGCGCCGGTCGCGGCGTTGGCGCCCATGATGTAGGCACCCGTCCTGTCACCGAACACGAGCCTGCCGTCCGCGTACGCGGGGCTGGTCCGCGAGACGTCCCCGGGGACACCGCTGTACTTGCTGATCGGGTTCGACCACAATGCCTTCCCGGTGGCAGTGCCCACCGCCGACAGCCGTCCGCCCCAGTCCGGCACATACACCACCCCGTGGGCCACGGTCGGCGTCGCCGAAACGCTGCCCGCCGCGGTGTAGATCCAACGCGGCTTCAAGTTCTTCACATTCCGCGTGTTCAGAATGTGCTCGCCGGCGGCGTTCCGGGTGTCATGGATGTTCTGGCCCGCTGATGTCCAGTCGGTGTCCGCCACTAGGTGAGCCGAACCGGTAGCCGTCGCACTTGCGGCAGCGGGCAAACCCGCCGGACCCAGCACAGCGGTGACCACGCCCACCGCGACAGCAACCCGTCTGAGCCTGGAAAAGGCAGCCATAAAGCACATCTCCAATCGGGGAGGCAAACAAGCAGGCATGGGCGACGCAGCGACCAGCAGGCCGCAATTCTCGCCAGATAGTGGCGTACACACGGAAAATCAACGTCCAGCCACGCAGGAGGCAGCATCCGGATGGCGGAGTGTCCTCGGCTTGTGGCCCCTTCTGGCCCTGCGTGTTGTCGAAGCTGTCCTTTTGGCCTTCGCGTAGCTCCCGGTAGCCATGCCCGGCGACAGACGCGCTCGGTGGCCTTGCGGGAGGGGACCTGCACGCTCCAGCCGGCGCGGTGTAGCAGCAGATCCAGCCCGGCCAGGGTGTACTCGACGCCGAAGCGGCGGCGCACGATCTCAGCGATCCGGGCCAACGTCCAGCACTGGTCGGACCAGCCCGAAGCGGCCGGGCCGGTGCACCTTCCAGGCCGTGGACAGTGCCCACGCGTGCGTCGCGGACCAGTTCCGCGCTGCGGCCGTCAGGCAGACGAACGAGCATGACGTAGCGGGTGGTGCGTTCGACCAGGGTGCCGATCGCCGATGCGCCGTCTTTGCCGATGATCAGGTCGCCCTCCCAGTGGCCGGGCACGGCACGGTTCTCGGCTTCGGCGGGGCGCTCGCTGATCATGATCATCGGGTCGGTGAACCGCGGCGTGCGCTGCTGGGCCTGGCGGCGTGGTTTGCGGCGGACCCGGCACGTGCGCAGGGCGCGGTGGATCTCGCGGCGTACCTCGCCACGACTTTCACCCCACCTGTGGCCGCCTGGAGTTTCAAGACAGCCGACAGCAGTTGCGGGGATGGGACATGCGGCTGGAAGACCCCATGCGGCGGACGTGGTCGGCTTCGTGGTCGCCGGGCTGGTGCTCGCGCCGACGGCGAGCGCGGCGCCTTCGCCGACTCCGGCGCCGACGGCCGCCACGTCTCCCACGCCGAAGGCGACGAAAGAGCTGTGTGACCTGATCTAGGTCAGCCCACCGATGGACGTACTCCCCAGCGGGCCTCGAAGGTCTGGCCCGGGGCGAGGATCCGCAGCCCCAGCTTATTGTTGAAGGCATTCGACGCGCAGGTGTACGGCTCGATGGCCAGGCCCTTGCGGCGCCGCGCAACGACCGGCAGCGTGTCGCCGGTGTAGACCTGTAGGTAGTCGCAGGACTTGCTCAGCCATACGGAGATGCACACGGGGCTCTTGGGGGACGTCATGTGTACCCAGGCCCTGCCGTCCCGGCCGCGGCTCAGGTCGGTGAATCCGGTGTCCATGACGGTGTCGCCGACCGGCCGGGCGGAACGGAAGTCGTACGGGGTGTTCTGCACGGTGACCGGAGGCGGCTCCGGGATGCTCCGGTCGTTGGTCAGGAAGTATGCCCGGGCCGGCAGCGTCAGCACGATGTCGTCGATGAGCTCGGTGCCGAGCGTGAAGTAGGGGTGCTGGCCCATACCGTACGGGGTTCGGGTGTTGCCGAGGTTTACCACGGAGTTGGTGACGGTGAGGCCGTGCTCACTGAGCTCGTAGGTCTGCCGCAGCTTCAGTACGAACGGATACCCGGGCTGCGCGTGCGATGTGAGCCCCATGACCAGGCGCGAATGGCTCTGCTCGATGGGGAACCAGTTGACCCACCGGGTGAGCCCGTGGATGGCGTTCTGGGCCTGTGGTTCGCTCCAGGGCAGCTCCTGCGTGACACCGTCGAACACGTAGGTGCCGTGATCGATTCGGTTCGGCCAGGGGACCAGTAGCTGGCCGTAGGACGAGCCGGTCGGGTAGTCCCGGGGGCCGAACGTGTCCAGCAGCTCGGTGGCGCCGACGCGGTAGGACCGCAGGCCAGCCCCCAGTTCGGTGACCACGACTCGCTGGTCTCCATAGGAGATCTCGTACTGCCTACCCGACAGGGAGGAGTCCGCCCTGGGGCCCGAGCCCGCGACGGCCCCGCGGGTGGCGCCGAACGCGGGACTCGCGGTCGTCGCCAGACCGGTGCCTACCGCAGCCGTCAGAAGAGTACGTCGCCCGAACGACGTCACGGGCACCCCTTTCAGAATCAGCCGTGCCACGCACAACCGGGCCACACCGGCGGCATGTGAAGGACTCACGACCGCCCAGAGCAACATGGCCGCCCGACGAACCGCGATAGCCATGGAATATCAGTCCAGCTCTGGCGATCAGCACGCCACTCCGCCCTATTCATCCGATCGCCTCAGTTCACCCGCAGCAGCCGTCAGTGACACGTCCCGTAATCGATGGCGATTCTAGAAAACGACCACCGCCGCTCTTCGCCTCACTTTGCTCGTCATTCAAGGATGTGGGGAAAGTGGGGAGCGAGGAGCACGTGCGCGGGATCAGTGACGGTCAGTGGACGACGGTCACGGGATCCTTCGCAGCGGAACGATGTCGGGACTGGTGATGGGGACGGAAGGGCGAGCGGCTTCCGGGGTCGCACGCAGCGCGACGATAGGTACCGGCTGGTTGAAGTGGGGCAGTTGCGGGTTGCCGTCGGTTCCAGCGGGTCACGTTCTGAAGGTCCCCTCGTAGCGTGGAGTCCCTGATACCAGGAAGTTGAGGTTCACGGGGTCCAAGCGACAGAGGTACGACGCGGAGTTCCGTGAGGGGGCTGTACGCATCGTGATCGAGACAGGCAAGCCGATCCCGGAGGTCGCGGAGGACCTCGGGGTGCATCCGGGGACGCTGCATAACTGGGTCTCGCGCTGGAGGAGGAACGGTTCGGCTTCCTCTGACCGGCCCGCGCCCGCTGTCTCGGGCGGCCGGCTACACGAGGGTGAACGCGCGGAGCTGGAGGGCTGCGGCGAGAGATGAGCGCGAAGAACAAGCGCATCCGTGAGCTGGAGATGGAACGTGATGTCTTCAAACGCTGCACGGCCTTGTGGGTGAAGTAGCTGCCGCGGACCCGGCCCGGCTGGCCGGGCTGATCGGCGACTGCAAGGCCGTCACCAGCCGTACCAGCCGTTTAGGAGACATGGGTCCGAAAGCCGGACCAGCACGCCCCCGCATCCCGGGCCGCTTCCCGCCGAGTAGGCCGCCGTTGTGGGAGGCGGCAGCAGCATGGACGGCCGCTGTGGCCGTCACCCGCCTGACCGTCGTGCGTGCACACTCCCACATGGTCGAGGCGCCCCCCGTCTTGTCACGTGCACACCCGGGTGTCCTTGCGATAAGCGCAAAGATTTCTTCCACATGTGTCACTTGTGTGTCGTAGGTCCTGGCCTGCTGTCACTCTCTCGTCATCCCTCGACGGCAGTCGCTTCCTGCGTCACTCCGGACGCTGACGGCCGACCGCCATTCAGGAGAGGAGGGGATCGCCCATGATCAAGTATCTGCGATGGACGCCGTTCAGGCGAAGCTTGGCGGCAGCGATGGCGCTGACGACTGTCGGGACGGGGATGGTGACGCTGGCAGCGACACCGTCGACGGCGGCCGACGCGGTGACCAACGACCAAGTCATCAATGACTGCCTCAAGGACGAGCGCGTCAGCTGCACGTGGAGAATCTCGTACGTAAGTCCCGCGTACCTCGGCAACGCCGAAATGGTCAGCGTTAATTCTGACTTCTACTACAACTGCACCCAGAGAGACGAAAGCCTCCGGCCGCTCGACTTCTCGCAGATGACCGGCACGGAGAACTCCACCGGTGTCGAGGTAGGCGCGGAGACGCCGGGCGGTTTCCTCGGCGGGCTACTCCAGGGCATCAAGCTCCGTACGAACGCCACCTACCAGGAGACGAAGGGAACCTACCCTGTCACTGTCAAGAAGGGCGAGGTCGCCTGGCTCGAGCGCGCTCAAGTCATGAAGAACGTGGTGACCACCTACACCATCACCTACCCCGAACCGATCAACGGCCAGAGGACGTACACCGCCGACGACACCTGGAGCGTCCCCGTCGCGGACGGCATGGACGCCGAAAGCCAACTCGTCGGCAGGACCAGGCCGATGAACGCCTGGGAGCTCCAAAGCATGTGCGGGTGGGACGTGCCACTCCCACCCTCACCCGCCTCCCCGCCCACGCCGCAGATCCGCGCCTCGCCGAAAGCCTTCGGTGTCCGCACCCTCCCGCCGGGCTGGTGGACGGAGGGAACGCTGACCCGGCTGGTCATGCAGTATGACGGGAACCTGGTGATGTACCGCAAGCGTGACGGCGCCGCCATCTGGTCCACCGGCACCCACGGACACGACGGCGCGTACGCCGTGATGCAGACGGACGGCAACCTCGTCGTCTACACGGCCTCCGGCAAATACCCCGTCTACCCCTGGGGAGTACGCCCCTACGAGACCCCCACCAGGGCCCTGTGGTCCAGCCACACGTACGGCAACGCCGACGCCTGGGCGATGATGCAGAACGACGGCAACTTCGTCATCTACAACAGCACCGGAGGTCCCAGCAAGGGTGGAGCCCTGTGGTCCACTGGCACCAACACGAAGGCGCGGTGACGACCTCGAGCACCTGACTCCGCCCGATCCCGGGCGGAGTCACCGACCGGACGTGGTCCACCACCCGCTCGCCATCCCACGACCTGGCCGCCCCAAAGAGCAGGGCGCATCACCTCGTCCGCGCCATGGCGCACGCAGTGTCGACCTTGACGTCAGCCAAGCGGCAGACGGCCCGCGCTCGCCTGCTATTCCGCCCACGCCAGCCCGAGGTGGGCGAGGGCCGTGAGTTGCTCGGAGGTGAGTCGGTCACACCGGGTCTTCTGGTTCATCAGAAACACCCCGATTGCGAGGCCGGTGTGCCCGCCTTCCCGGCTCGCCGCGGGCTCCCTCGCCTTCAGGCACCGACTCCTACACCGCAGCCATCAGATCGCGCACCGGGCCAGCATCCGGGTGGCCCGCGCCGCCGGCTGCGCCTCTCGAACCGTGGGCAGCGAAGCAGGGGCCGTGACGGGCGTGCGGCAGGGCAGACGGCGACGCTCAGGCCGTACGGGGTTCGGAATGCGCTCGTGTGTACCTGCGGGGGGCTTCGCTCCCGGCGACGCCCTTGGTTGCCGGCGGGACGGAGCCAGCAGCCCGGAGGCGGAGGCCCGGCCGTCCTCGACGTGTGGGTGGGTGTGCTCGTGTGTGCCGGGGTGGGCCCGCGCAGCGCCATGGACGGGCCACCCCGGCGGCCGGCCTGCCCGGACACAAAGGCCGGTCGGTGCGGGGGCGACGTCGGACGGTATAACCAAATGCCGCACCCAAGCCGCCCCACCGACAGGAGACATCGTTGAGAGCCACCCTCGCCGTCATCGCGATCACCGCGCTCGCCGTAACCGGCTGCGCTAGCGACCAGCCTGACGCGGCCCAACTCGCCGCACAGGCCTGCGGATCAAGAGACGTCAGCCCCTACGACACCACGCTTTGAAGGCCGTCCTCAAGATCCCGGCCTCGGCCTGGACGCCGGCCGTGGAACCCGACGGCGACATCCGCGACGGCGCCTGGGTCGCCGAACTCGCCGGCAACTGCCTGACCGGCTGGCCCAAAGGACTACGGCTGATCGTGCGCAAGGAAAGGCCGCACCCCGGCGCCCAGTTGCGCTTCACCGACGCCGACGGCATGCGACTGACGTGCTTCGCCACCAACACGGCGGGCGAGGCGATCGCCGCCCTCGAACTGCGCCACCGGCAGCGGGCCCGGGCCGAGGACCGCATCCGCGCCGCCCGCGCGACCGGCCTGCGCAACCTCCCCCTCCACGATGCCGCGCAGAACCAGATCTGGATCCGTGCACACCACCAGCCGCGGGAAGAAGGTGGTCAGCAAGCGGGAGGCCGAAGTGGACGGCGTCCCGCCCGGCAGTATCCGCCTGGCCTCCCCCTACGACGCGGACGCACGCTGGGCGGCCAAGGGCGAGGAGCTGTTCTGGCTGGGATACAAGGTCCACCTGACGGAGACCTGCCATGCTCCCGCCGAAGCCGAAGCCGAAGCCGGCGACGCGGACACGACGGCGCACGCAGTGGTGCCGAACCTGATCACGGATGTGATGACCACGCACGCCGCGGTGCCGGATGTGAAGGCCACCGCCGCCATCCAGCAACGGCTGACGGGCCACCAGGTCAAGCCCGGCGAGCATTACCTGGACTCCGGCTATCCCTCCGCCGACCTGATCCACGAGGCCGCCGGGCAGGGCATCACCATGGTCACTCCCGCCCTGCTCGACCACTCGCCGCAGGCCAAGGCGGAGGCCGGCTTCGCCAAGAGCGCCTTCACGGTCGACTGGAACACCCGGCAGATCCGCTGCCCGACCGGGCAGATGAGCAACGGCTGGTTCCCAGTCACCCAGCACAGCAAGGACGCCATCGTCGTCCAATTCTCCCGCGCCTGCTGCCACGCTTGCCCGGTCCAGCAACAGTGCACCGCATCCCGGCGCGGCGTCCGCATGCTCACCCTGCGCCCCCGCGAACTCCACGAGACTCTCGAGAGAGCCCGCGCCGCGCAGAAGAGCGACGACTTCAAGGAGCGGTACAAGCTACGAGCCGGGGTGGAGGGCACGATCAATCAGGCCCTCGATGTCGCTGGAATCCGCTGGGCCCGCTACCGCGGCCTGCCCAAGGTCCGCCTCCAGCACGCCTTCTCCGCCACCGCGATCAACATCGTCCGGCTCGACGCCTACTGGAGCGGCCACCCGCTCGACCGCAACCGAACCAGCCGCCTCACCCGGCTCAGCTACCAACTCGCAGGATGACAACCGAATTACGCACCAGAGTCGATGAACTTGGCGGGGACCGAGTAGTAGCACTGCCGGACGGTGATCCGGGAGTTGCGCGCGACGGTCGGAGTCAGGTCGATCCCGCAGTCGTAGTCGTCCGCCGGCAGCGGCCGCAGCCTCTCCCGCTCGGCCTCGAAGTCGAACCCGATCGAGGTGGGCCGGCCGTGGATGTGCCGGGCGTCCTCCGATGTCGATCGCGGCCAGCCGCTCGTTCAGCTCCGCCAGCGAGTCGACCGCGGGCGGCGGGACCAGGTGCTTGCGGCGGAACCGGCCGCCCTCGTGCTCGACCCCGCCCTTCTCATGGGCGCCGTCCTCGCCGGGAGCGCAGTAGAACGCGGAGAACTGGTACCAGGACTTGAACGACGCCCACCGCGCCGACTCCAGCCTCGAGCGGCCGAACAGCACCTGCTTGACCGCGGGCTTCAAGTTGTCGTACCGGATGTGCACTGACGGCACGCCGCCCAGCGCCGTGAACGCCTCCAGATGCCCTTCCAGGAACGCCTCCTGCGAGGCGGTCGCGTAAACCCTGTGGACCGCCTTGCCCGAATACGACAGCCGCAGCGTGAACAGCACACACTTGCGGCGTTGCCCGGCCAGGTCCAGCCAGAAGTCCGCGAAATCGACCTCCGCCTCCTCACCAGGCCTCTTCGCCTGAGGGAGCATGCCCTCCAGATGCCGGCGACCCTCCAGAGCCACCGCGCGGATCTCCGGACGCCGCTTGCGCACGTACTCCCAGACCGTGGTCGCACCGGCCAGCTCAAAATCGTGCTCCGCCGCCAGACGCTCCATGCCCCGCGGGATCGTGTGCCTCTGCTTCGCCGGCGCGTCCAGGTCCTCGCGCAGCATCGCGTCGATGAACCCCTTCACCGGCTCCAGCACGCTCTGGCGCGGCGGCGGGGCCTTGCGTTTCGGCGGCACCGGCGACTCCAACGCCTTCCGCACCGTGTTCCGCGACACCTTGAACCGCGCGGCAAGCTCCCGCCCCGACAGCCCCTGCTCACGCCGGGCCCGGCGGATCCTCTCGAACAGCCACTCCCGTGACCTGTGCACCAGCGGTCTCCCTGACCTGGACCGTGATCAACAGGCACAGCGTGAAGCCAGATGGCCCAAGCCAGGCCAATTACTCCGAAAGCGGCATGTTCCACACCATCACACCAGCTGGCTCCCAAACTCACCGGAGAACAACCGGCTCCCAAACAGACCGTACCCGCGGCTCTACTTCACCCCGGCGAAAACACCAGAGTCCTTATTCTGTCAGCATTCCAGCGAGATGATGCGCGGCCTCCTGCAGGCGAAGTCGAATCGCCCCAGAAGCGCTCGAAAGACTCTCGGAAACCTCGGACCTCCTGGCGCTGATCGCGCGATACGATGGGATCAGCGAGGATCGGTCCGTCTCCATATCCCTGAAGCAGGAGCGCATGTCCCGGCCACCTATCTGAAGTAACAGGTGCTCAAGATCCTGCGACTTTGAAGTGGTCTGCAGATATATGAAAGGAATTCCGCGACAAGCAGCCAGGATGGCCGCATGGAGCCTCTCAGTGACAACGAAGTCGCAAGCATTCATGCATCAGTGAAGTCGTCGGCCGATGAAATGCGGCGGTGTTCGTCAAAACTTCCCATCATGGGAATCTTTGCATCGCTCCACCATGTGTGAATGACACTTTTCTCTTCCGTCAGGACGGAACAGAGGTCCGCATACAGCATTGCGACGTGTTCGAGGCTGGAAGAAACTCGAGAGCCCGGCAGTTCATCCTCAATGAGGAAGAATCCAACTTTCCTCCCCTCGTTTCCAGTCTCGCCGACCTTGGCCTTGTCGGCGAATGCGAATGCGAGGTCACCGATGAACGGGACGCGCTTGTTGAAAAGATGAGAGTAGTTCTCGGCACTCAGGGGACCGCGGACGCCTATGACCGTCGCCCGGTTGAAGGAATGCCGATGAATGTCCTCAACCCCGAGGAGTCGGAGCTCGCCCGGGCTGAGACATCCGGATCCGAAAACGAAAATCCTGCGAGCGTGCTTCAGGCCTGGAGCACGGCGGGAGTCAAAGAGGGTCGGCAATACCGTTCCCCCGCCAATGACAAGATCTTCGGACCAGGGGTAGGTGGCCGGGCGGAAACTGCCCCGCGCCGCCGTCAGCCCACCAATTCCCTGGCTTTCCAGGAGATTCAAGGCAGCGCGGTGGCACAGTTCGTCCCCAGGATTCCTCGCGAGCGGATTGGGACCCCACCCGCTATAGAGGGCGGCGGCCCCTCTGGCGAGCTCTCGACGTACGTGATCTTCGATTGGGTCAAACGCAGTCTCAGTCATGGAAGAACTCACGGCTTGGTAATCTCCTACGTGTATTCTCTAGAGGTGATGTAGTGTTGGTTCACTCAGATAAGGAAGTGTAAAGTCCGGTGGACGCGGACACCGGCCTGACCGTCCTGGCCGCACTCCGACCACCCCCAGATGGCCCAGCTTGGTATTGCCACCCTGCTGCTCGAATAAGTCGCAGGTCTAAGCGGCAGGACACGGGTAACGACCAGACCCTCTTCCTCCCAGACTTGGGCAACAAGCAGGTTGTCATCCCAAGCAGCGATTGGATGGTACTGACGACGAATGCACGTGAGAATGTCCCGCTTTACTTCGTGATCGGGCCTGACATCGCCGTCATTCCGCATCCACAGCCCCTCCACTGGCACATGATTGCGGCTGAGCCACGCAGCTGTCTGCGAGCGATACTTGTCAGGCCGCGCAGTCACCACGAGGACGGCTCGGCCTGCGGCGCTCTCCGCGTGCGCTGCAGCAATAACCTCAGAAATTGGCGGGCATTCCATAGATGCCTCGAAGAACGCCGGATATCCTCCCGGTCCGCTGATCAGAGGCCGGATGCCCTGCACATGGCACAGAGTGTCATCCATGTCGAAAATTGCTGCGGTAGGCAGGCCGTCCAAGGATCGTTCGGGCCGGCGGTTTCGCCGGGGGCCCTGCAGTGCGGTGTCCGACATGGCTGGTCTCCTTCGAGGCGCCTGACGATGCCGGGCGCGTTCTCTTCCGTTGGGGTTGTCGCGGGCTGGCTGAGCCGTGGCCCCGATGTCGGCGTGGTGCTGCGGGTCGATCCGGCAGGGCCGCCGCCGGAGGCCCTGCCGGATCCGAGGGCACTCGACCACCAGGCGTCCGGCTGCTCGCGGATCGGGCAGGGTTTCCACTGTGGGGCGGCTGACGCCCGGGCCGTGTCGCCCGATCGACCGATACGGCGGGTGACTGTCGCGGTGGCGTGGACGCCCGCGCCCTTCCCTTCCCACCCAGTTCCACCGTGAGGGCCCTCGTCCAGGTCGAACACGGACAGCTGGGCGCCGGGGTGAGCGCGCTTCGCGGGGGACGAGGATCCTCGGGTGCCCTTAGGCAAAGGCCGGGCAGGCCTGGCAGGATCTCGAACACGCCACGTCTCTCGCCCACCCCGTCACCGCAGCACGGCAGGTGCCGCAGACGGACGGACGTTTCGCCCGTCAACTGGCGTGCTCCGGCGCACCGCTCGTCGCCATCGACGGCGATATCAACCAGCACCTCGCCTACGCCCTCGGCTCGGCGAGGACGCGCTGTTCACCGCCCCGCCGCTCAGCGCGCGGACCGGCGAGATCAAGGGCTACCTGCGCGGCACCAACCCGCGCATCCCCTCCCGCGACGCCATGGTCAAGACGACCCCGCCCGGCCGCGGCTCCCGGCTGCTGCGTCTGCTCGGGGACGACGACATCCACACCCCGCACGTCCGGAAGGTCGCCGGCGTCCCGCTCATGGTCACCGGTGCCTTCGACAAGAACGACCTCGGTGTGGCCTGCTATCACTCCAAGCTCGGGGCGGTCGAGCTCTACCTCAACCACCTCGTCGACGGACCGGGCGAGTACGTCGTCGTCGACATGACCGCCGGCGCCGACGCCTTCGCCTCCGGCCTGTTCACCCGCTTCGAAATGACGTTCCTGGTGGTCGAGCCGACCCGCAAGAGCGTGTCCGTGTACCGCCAGTACCGCGACCACGCCGCCGAGTTCGGCATCCCGGTCGCCGTGGTCGGCAACAAGGTCACCGGCGCGGACGATCTCGACTTCCTGCGCGCCCACGTGGGTGAGGACCTGCTCGCCCACTGCGAGCAGTTCTTCTACGTCCGCGCCCAGGAACAGGGCCGCGACCACGACGAGTTGGAGCCGCACAACGCCCGCACCCTGGATCGGCTGCGGGCGGCCGTGGACGCCCGCCCCAAGGACTGGACGGCCTTCCAGAAGCACGCCGTCGACTTCCACCTGCGCAAGCCTGGGCCAACGCGGCTACCGGCCTGGACCTCGCCACCCAGGTCGACCCCGACTTCCGGCACGGCCCCGAGGCACTAGCCGCACTCGTCTGACCCGCACACCCTCAACGACAGCACTACAGAACAGGACAGCCCTTCATGTCGCTCGACGTCTCCCCGCAGCTGCTCGCCGAAGCCGAGAACGGCCAGGTGCAGGAGCAGGACTTCGTGGAAACGGTCCGCACGTCCCTGCCGTACGCCTACGACCTCATCCCGAGGCCGTATTTCCAGTCGATGGCGCGGACCGCCATCGCCGCGGCCTGCCGATCGGTCAGGTTCTCGGCGAACTGCAGCACCGTCACCAGCGCAAGGGCGCCCGGCGAGATTCCCGGTGCCCCGCGCACCCCGAACGCCTCAGCAAACGGCTCGTCGACGAAGACCTCAGCGAGCCGGTCCCGTGCCCGTATCGCCAGACTGCCTTTCGGGAACGCGGCGCGGGCCACCGCCGCGGTCTGTTCGGGAACCGGCGGCAAGCCCTTGAGCTGCATCGACACCTGCATCCTCCCCGACAGCCGCACGGAGCGAGGAAGCGACTGCCGAGACGATCATCTCGCATCCGGCAGATGTCACGTCAGGAATTGCGCACCAGAGTCCCGGCTCACCGCAGCCCGCGCCGCTTGGGCCGCGCGGACCGACACGACGGCCAACGCCGAAGGACGCGTAATCCCACCGCCTCAAGAATCACCCCCAGTCTCCTGCGGCCTGGACGGCAGTCGCAAACGCCCAGCCCAGACGCCCAGCCCGCACCTCCGCTCCAGGGACTTTTCAGGGACTTTCAGCCCTGTCTGAGAGACTTCCGAGGGACTTTCTGCCGTCTAACGCGGCAAGCCCCCGAAAGATCGGAAAGGGCCTCCGACGCAGGTCAGAGGCCCTTTCTCAGGCAAAGCCGCAGGTGGCGGCAGACGAGCCGGGCTGTACGCCGGGTTCTATTCCCCCGCAAGGAGACAGCCAGGACAACGGGTCGACATCCCTTCCGCCCCTCCAGTGCCCTCGGGGCTGCGATCCGCGCGCCACGGGCGAGCCATAGGCTGCAATCCAGAAGATGTGTGCATGTGTCCGAACGTCAGAGCGACAGGCTCAGGACACATGCCGCGCACTGGAAGGAATGAAGCCGTGCATGGCGAGTACAAGGTGCCCGGCGGCAAGCTGGTCGTCGTGGATCTGGATGTCGAGGAAGGCGTCCTGCGCAACGTGCGAGTCGCCGGGGACTTCTTCCTGGAACCGGACGAAGCGATCCTCTCGATCAACGCAGCCCTTGAGGGTTCACCCTCCTCCACGGACGCCGCAGGACTGGCCGCCCGGATCACGGCGGCACTGCCGGAGTCGACCATGATGCTCGGGCTGACCGCGGAGGGCGTCGGCATCGCCGTCCGGCGTGCTCTGGCCCACGCGACCGAGTGGAGCGACTACGGGTGGCAGCTGGTGCACATGGAGCCACAGACACCGGCCCTGCACATGGCGCTGGACGAGGTGCTCACCACCGAGGTGGCCGCCGGGCGGCGAGCCCCGACCCTGCGGGTATGGGAGTGGGCCTCGCCTTCCGTGGTGATCGGCAGCTTCCAGTCCCTGCGCAACGAGGTGGACCCCGAAGGGGCCGCGAAGCACGGGATGACCGTGGTCCGCCGTGTTTCCGGAGGTGGGGCCATGTTCGTAGAGCCCATGAGTACGATCACGTACTCCCTGTCCGTGCCGGAGTCCCTGGTCTCGGGCCTCTCCTTCGCAGACAGCTACGCCTACCTCGACGACTGGGTGCTGGGCGCACTCGGCGACATGGGCATCAAGGCTTGGTACCAGCCCCTGAACGACATCGCCACCGAGGCCGGCAAGATCGCCGGTGCGGCCCAGAAGCGCATGGTCGGCCCGGACGGTGGCCCCGGAGCGGTCCTCCACCACGTGACCATGTCCTACGACATCGACGCCGACAAGATGCTGGAAGTGCTCCGCATCGGCAAGGAGAAGCTGTCCGACAAGGGGACCAGGAGCGCCAAGAAGCGAGTCGACCCGCTCCGCCGGCAGACAGGCCTCGCGCGGGAACAGGTCATCGAGAACATGATCGCCTCCTTCCGCAACCGCTACGGGCTGACCACCGGCGAAGTCACGGCGGATGAGATGGCACGCGCGGAGGAACTGGTGCGGACGAAGTTTGCCACCGAGGAGTGGACCGCACGCGTGCCGTAGGCGCCGAGCCCCGCCCTGTGCCGCGTGGCACCCAACAGGGCGTGTAGGCCCTTGCCGTGATCACGCCGGCTCGTAGTGCCTCCCCCGTCCGACCTTCGTGGAGCCCGGCAACACGATCACCTACTCCCTGTCCGTGCCCGAGTCCCTCGTGCAGGGCCTGTCCTTCCAGGACAGCTACGCCTATCTGGACGACTGGGTGCTGGGCGCGCTCGGTGACATGGGCATCCGGGCCTGGTACCAGCCGCTGAACGACATCGCGACCGACCAGGGCAAGATCGCGGGCGCGGCGCAGAAGCGGATCGTCGGACCCGGCGGGGGCCCGGGCGCCGTCCTGCACCACGTGACCATGTCGTACGACATCGCCGCCGACAAGATGGTCGAGGTGCTGCGCATCGGGCGGGAGAAGCTGTCCGACAAGGGGACGAGCAGCGCGAAGAAGCGGGTCGATCCGCTGCGGCGGCAGACCGGGCTGCCCCGCGAGGCGGTCATCGACCGGATGATCGAGTCGTTCGGCGCGCGGTACGGTCTGACGCCGGGCAGGATCACTGACGCGGAGCAGGCGCGCGCTGAGGAACTGGCGCGGACGAAGTTCACGTCGGCGGAGTGGACGGCCCGGGTGCCGTAGCGGAAGGACCGGCCGGACGCCCCGGTTCAGCAACGAGTCAAGGACAGCCCTACCGTCGGCCAAGCCGTCGTATCAGTTCCGTCTGCGCCCCGGCGTTCACTCCCACATGGCCGGATTTGCCCCCTTGACCGCTGGCTACGGTGGTCGGGCCGGATCGGCCACGCAACCACGGGGAAGAGGTGACGGCGATGGGGGCGCCGATACGTTCACGCCTGCTCGATTTCGCGGAGCCGGAGGATCCGTCCGGGACGGACCTCGCGCAGCGGACTCCGCAGTCGCTCCGCTCGGCTCTGCAGGACCTCGCCGAGGCCGCGCCACCACCGCGCGCGGCCACGGACGGCCGGCCCGGCCCGCGGCCGGGCGTACCCGCGTACCACACTCCGGTGTGCGTGCCGGCGCATCCGCGGTCCGTCGCCGGCACGGGCACGGACGGCCGCCCCGCGCGCGTGCCTTTCATCGTCCTCGAACTTTTCCAGCACCCCGCACACGGCACCGTGGCGTTCGCCTTCACCTCGCCGGCCAGGCTGGTGGAGGCGCTCGGCGAGTCGCAGCCGTGGGTCGCCGCCTCCCTCGGCCCGTTGGCGGAGGGCGTGCGTGAGCAGGGTGTCACGGTCCTGCTGGATCCCCGGGTCACGCCCGGGGAACCCAGCTGGCGGACGGACGACCTGGCCGCCTTCGCACGGGAGGTACGCCGGTGAGCGACTTCAAGGCCGTCTACGACGACCTCGCCACCATGGCGAAGACCTTCCACCAGCAGGCCGACGACTACCGCAAGCTGCACCCCGACGTGGCACCACCCGTGGTCAGCGGCGGTGACGCCGGGCTGGACTCGGCCGTCAAGGAGGTCGCCGACCTCATCATCGCCCTGCACACCGGCATGGCCGACCGGCTGGACGACCACGGCGACAAGGTCGCCTACGCGCGGGACTCCTTCCACCGCCACGACGTGGACGTCCACGGCGTCTTCGAAGACCTGATGGGGTGAGAGCCGATGAGTGACAGCTGGGTCGGCGGTGACATCGGCGGACTGCGCACGATGGCCGAGACGTACAAGAACGCCAAGGACAAGCTCGACGAGGTGGTCGCGCCGCTCAGCCGGACCGTGGACAAGCTGGTCGGCGACGCCGGCTGGCAGGGCGAGGCGGCCGAGAGCTTCCGCGCCAAGTGGAGCGAGGACGCGCTGGCGGCCGGCGGCTTCGCGGAACTGGTGCACGCGGCGGGCGAGATCCTCGAGACGCTGGCCAACGCGCTGTCCACGTGCGAGAAGTCGCTGCAGAACGCGCAGCACATCGCGGCCGGCAAGGGCGTGGCGACGGACGCCAAGGGCGCGCCGCTGCCCGTCATGACGGCGAGTCCGCCGAGCGCGGACGACCAGAAGACCATCTCCGCGATGAACGACTACGCCACCGCCCGCAACGAGATCCTGCACACCGCCCAGCACGCGCGGCTGGTGGCGGCACAGCAGTTGCAGGGGCTGTACGACAAGGTGACGTCGAAGGACGGCTCGGTCTCCCCCGGCGACAAGATCACCCTGTACGACGCGCTGCGCGGCCTGTACGCGTACGACGCGGAGGACGCCCGTGCCGGGGGCATCGAGGCCCGCAAGCACATCGACGCGGCCAAGGCCGAGGCGCAGGCCGCCAAGAAGGAACTCCGCGCGGAGCGCAAGGCGTTCCAGAAGGCCGGCAAGGCGCTGCCCAAGGACCTGCCCGCCAAGAGCGCCTACCGCGACGCGGTCACCAAGGTCGACGGGCTGGAGGAGGACATCGCCCGCGCCGACAACGGCAGCACCAAGCTGCCGTACGACCGTGCCCTGAACGTCAAGCTGGCGGACGCCGCGGACGCGCTGCGCCTGGGCAAGGGCCTGGAGGCGCTGCCCGACGCCCTGAGGGAGATTCCGGTGCTGGACGTCGCCGCGGCGGCGGCCTGCGGTCTGATCGAGGCGAAGGACGACCACGACAAGGGCTGGTCGTGGCAGCACTCCGTCGTCGTCGACGGTGGGGCCGCCCTCGGTGGCCTGGCCGCCGGGGCGGCGATCACGGCGGCCCTGCCCGTCGAGGGTGCGGTCGCCGTCGCCGCGGTCGGCGTCGGTACGGTGGTCGTCGCGACCTCCGTCCTCGACCACGCCTTCCACGAGCACTGGAGCGAGGACATCCACGACCACGGGGTGGTCGGTGGTGTGTGGACGGGAACCAAGCATGTCGCCTCGGAGACCGTCGACGACGGAAAGCGACTGGCAAAGGATGTCTGGCATGGCGTCACAAGCATCTTCTGAGGCACCGGCGCCCGGGTTCTCCGTCCCGGTCCCCGCCCTGCCGAAGCTGGGACGCACCTGGTACCGGCGCGGTGCGCTCTACTGGCTGTGCCGCACACGGACCACGGTCTTCATCCTGATCGTCATGGCCATGTTCGGTCTCTTCGCGGTGAGTCTGTACATGGGGTTCCGCGACCTGCTGCCGTCCACGGTGCGTGTCGTGTTCGACGGCGTGCAGGTGGCCGCGTCCGTCGTGACCCTGGTGTGGGGCTGGGTCGCACAGCGCAGGAGCCACCGCGAGGCGATGCTGAATCCTCCCACCCCGGACCAGACCCGCCAGGCGAAACGCGACCGGGCGAGGCGCGTCCCGGGCCGGATCGCGCTGGGGCGCGGGCTCGTCCTGATCGCCGCTCCTGTCATGCCGGCGTTCGCGGCATGGATCGTCGGCTGGCTGCTCGCCTGGACCACCGTCCGCGAATACCCCAGTGAAGTCGGCGCCCGCCGCTGGCTGGAGGAGCACCGGTCCGGAGCATGACGACGACCTCGACGCCGGCCGGCGTCCCGTCCCTGCCGGGGCTCGGCACCACGTGGTACGAGCGCGGTCCGCGCTACTGGCTGCGCCGCGCCCTCGGTGCCGCCGTCTGGCTCGCGGTGCTGGCCTTCTGCGTCTACATCGCGCTCGTCCTCTACGGGAGCTTCCGCGGGGTCCTGCCGGCGGCGGTCCGCCCGGTGTGGGACGGGGCGCAGGTGGCGGCATCCGTCGTGGCCCTGGTGTGGGGGTGGCTGGTGCAGCGGCGGGACCACCGGGGGAAGCTCCTCGACCCGCCCTCCCCCGACGAGGCCCGGGCCGCCGCGCGGGACGCGCGCCGCCGCTCCACCGGTCTGGCCGTCGCCGGTCGTGCCCTCTGGCTGATCGCCGCCCCCGTCCTGCCCGCGCTGGCCGCCTGGGCCGTCGGTTGGTCGGTCGCCGCCTTCACCGTCCGCGAGTACCCCGGCGAAGTCGGCGCGCGCCGCCGACTCGAGGCACAAAAAGGGCGGAACGGTACGCCGTGAGTACACCGCCGTGACCGCCCGGGCACAGTGCGGAGTTCCTACTTCCGCCCCACAGGGAGTCGTGTGACACTGGCGTCCCACGTCCACCATGCGGACCCCTTCCGTACCCCCTCCCCCACGAGAAGTGTGCCGTGCGTTCCCTTCCTCTGCCGCTCGCCCTCACTGCGCGGATCTCGCCGGTCGCGGTCCTCGCCTGTGCCGGCTGGGCGCTGACGTCCGGCCCGGCCGCCCCGCCGGCGGCCGCCGAACACCGGACGGCCCAGCAGACGTCCACCCAGTCGTCCTCGTCCTCTTCCTCCTCCGACCCGTCGTCCGGCGCGACGGCGAAGGCGTACGCCACCGCCCCCGCCCCCTGTCCCAGCGTGCCGGCGGCGACCGTCAAGTCCCTCGTGCCGGGGGCGAAGACGGCCGGCAAGGAGATCCCGTCGACGGACACCAAGCTGCGCCGCACCTGTTCCTGGAACGCCCTGCAGGGCTACGACTACCGCTGGCTCGACGTGTCGTTCGAGATCAGCGGGTCGGACCAGGAGGCGCAGCAGGAGTACCAGCAGCGGGTGAAGGAGAAGAGCGGCGGCGGGGCCGTACCCGGACTCGGCGACAGCGCCTACTCGGTGGTGAACCTGACCACCGAGGACAAGCAGCAGACCCGGGAGGGCGTGGTCATGGCCCGCGTCTCCAATGCCCTGGTGATCGTCACCTACAACGGCAGTGACTTCGAGACGAAGAAGGCGCCCGGCACGGACGTGATCAACAAGGGGGCCATCCAGGCGGCCCGGGCCGCGGTCTCCGCGCTCGGGGGCGGGCGGTCCCAGTCCGGCTGACCGCCCGCCCCGGCCGCGTCACGCGGTGGCCGTCCTGCGACCGGTCAGCAGCGTGAGCGTGAGGTACAGCACCAGCGAGGTGCCGAGGCCCACCGCCCAGCCGTAGTCGGCGAGGGGGGACAGGGCGGGGACGGGACGGCCGTCGATCAGCGGTTTGAAGCTGGCGCCGCCGATCGCGAGGACACCGCCCGCGAGGAACGCGACGACCGCCCGCCAGTTCCAGCCGCCCGCGTACCAGTACCGGCCCCCCGTGCGGTACAGGTCGGCGAGGTCCAGGCGGGTGCGGCGCAGCGGCCAGTAGTCGGCTACGAGGATGCCCGCCACCGTGCCGAGCAGGCCGCCGACCAGGCCGAGCCAGGTGAAGATGTAGCCCTGCGGGTCGGAGTACAGCTTCCAGGGGAAGATCAGCACGGCGAGGACCGCGGTGATCAGGGCCCCGGTGCGGAAATTCACCTTCCGCGGCGCCACGTTGGAGAAGTCGAAGGCCGGGGAGACCAGGTTGGCCGCGATGTTCACCGAGAGGGTGGCCACCAGCACCGTCGCCAGGGCGTAGAGCAGGCCGGCCACGTTGTCCGTCTTCGCCGCCAGCTGCACCGGGTCCCAGACCGGCTTGCCGTACACCGCCTCGGAGCCGGAGGTGACCAGGACGGACAGGAACGCGAAGAGGGTCATGGTGGTCGGCAGGCCGAGCGCCTGCCCCCAGGTCTGGGCCTTCTGGCTGCGCCCGTAACGCGTGAAGTCCGGGATGTTCAGCGACAGGGTGGACCAGAAGCCGATCATGCCCATCAACGAGGGCCAGAACAGCTTCCAGAAGTCCCCGCCCCAGCCGAGCTTCGACGGCTGGTCGAACAGCGGGCCGACGCCGCCGGCCTTGCTGCTCATCCACCACAGCATCACGAACGCGCCGACGAGCACGAAGGGCGCGGCCCAGTTCTCGAAGCGGCGGATGGTCTCCATGCCCCGGTAGATGATCGCGACCTGGATCGCCCAGAAGATCGCGAACGACAGCCACATGGTCCAGGCGTAGCCGCCGACGTGGGCCGCGTTCGACCAGCTGTCACCGATCAGTTTCCCGGCGAGGAAGTAGATCGCCTCGCCGCCGATCCAGGTCTGGATGCCGAACCAGCCGCACGCCACCAACGCCCGTACGACGGCGGGCAGGTTGGCGCCGCGCACACCGAAGGAGGCGCGGGCGAAGACCGGGAAGGGGATGCCGTACTTGGGGCCGGCGTGCCCGGTCAGCAGCATCGGCACCAGCACGATCAGATTGGCCAGGGCGATGGTGAAAACGGCCTGCTTCCAGTCCATGCCGACGGCGATCAGGCCGGAGGCCAGGGTCCAGGAGGCCGTGTTGTGGGCCATGCCGACCCACAGCGCGGAGAAGTTGTACGTGGTCCAGGTCCGCTTCTCGGCCGGGACCGGGAGCAGGTCCTCGTTGGCGTACGGACCGCTGGGCGGCGGGGTGCCAGGAGCGAGTTCCACGCGCCCGTCGGGGAGGGTGACTTGGCCGGACAGGGGTATGGCCGTGGGAGCGGTGTCGGTCATGGGCTGGCCAATCGGGTGAGGTGGGTCGGGAGTGGCCGTGCGGGCACCAGCCCCCTCCCCGGACGGCGGGGAGGGGAGACCAAGGGGGGCGTGGGGGGTTCGGACTACTGGCTCCGGATCAGGTGTTGACGGCCGGGATCACCTTCGTGCCGTAGGCGTCGATGGTGGCTTCCTGCGCGTCGTGCATGTCGTACACCGCGAACTGGTCGACGCCCAGCGCGCGGAGTGCGGTCAGTTTCTCGATGTGCTTCTCGGCCGGGCCGATGACGCAGAACCGGTCGACGATCTCGTCGGGCACGAACGCGGTGTCCGGGTTGCCGCTGCGCCCGTGGTGGGCGTAGTCGTAGCCCTGCCGCGCCTTGATGTAGTCGGTGAGTGCGTCGGGGACCTGGGCGGAGTGCTCGCCGTACTTGGCGACGAGGTCGGCGACGTGGTTGCCGACCATGCCGCCGAACCAGCGGCACTGTTCGCGGGCGTGGGCGAGGGCCTCGGGCGAGTCGTCGGCGGTGACGTACGCGGGAGCGGCCACGCAGATGGTGACGTCGCCGGGGTCGCGGCCGGCGGCAGCGGCCGCGTCCTTGACGGCCTTCACCATGTACTCGGTCAGATAGAGGTCGGAGAGCTGGAGGATGAACCCGTCGGCCTCCTCGCCGGTCATCTTCAGCGCCTTGGGACCGTACGCGGCCATCCAGACGGGGAGTTCGGCGCCCTCCTTGATCCAGGGGATGCGGATCTTCGTGCCGCCGAGGTCGGCCTCCTCGCCGCGGCCGAGGGCGCGGATGACCTTCATCGCCTCGCTGATGCGCGCGAGGGTGTTGGGTTTGCGGCCCGCGACCCGCATCGCGGAGTCGCCGCGGCCGATGCCGCAGACCGTGCGGTTGCCGAACATGTCGTTGAGGGTGGCGAAGGTGGAGGCGGTGACCTCCCAGGTGCGGGTGCCCGGGTTGGTGACCATCGGCCCGACCGTCAGCTTCGTGGTGTTGGCGAGGATCTGGCTGTAGATCACGAACGGCTCCTGCCAGAGCACGGCGGAGTCGAACGTCCAGCCGTACCTGAACCCGTTGCGCTCGGCCCGTTTCATCAGGCTGACGACGCGGGAGGCCGGCGGGTCGGTCTGCAGGACGAGTCCGAAGTCCATGGGCGCCACTCCTAGTTGAGGTACTGACAGGTGGAGCGTGGGGTGAAGACGCCGTGGCCGGCGTGTCCGGTGTACTCCCGCTCGGTGATGACGGGTTCGCCGCGCGACAGCACGGTCTCGACCCGGCCGGTGGTGCGCTTGCCCTCGTAGGCCGAGTAGTCGACGTTCATGTGGTGGGTCCGCGCCGAGATGACCTGCTCGGCGTGCGGGTCGTAGATCACGATGTCGGCGTCGGCGCCCGGGGCGATGGTGCCCTTCTTCGGGTACAGGCCGAACATGCGGGCCGGGGTGGCGCAGGCGATCTCGATCCAGCGGCGGCGGGAGATGTGCCCGTCGACGACGGCCTGGTGGAGCAGGTCCATGCGGTTCTCGACGCCCGGCAGGCCGTTGGGGATCTTGGAGAAGTCGCCGCGGCCCAGCTCCTTCTGGCCGGCGAAGCAGAACGGGCAGTGGTCGGTGGAGACCACCTGGAGGTCGTTGGTGCGCAGGCCCTTCCACAGGGCGGCCTGGTGCTCCTTGGGCCGCAGGGGCGTGCTGCAGACGTACTTGGCGCCCTCGAAGTCCGGTTCGGCGAGGTTGTCGGTGGACAGGAACAGGTACTGCGGGCACGTCTCGCCGAAGACGTTCAGCCCCTCGTCCCGGGCCCGCGTCAGCTCGGCCACCGCCTCCGCGGCCGAGACGTGCACGACGTACAGCGGGGCGCCCGCGACCTGGGCGAGCCGGATGGCGCGGTGGGTGGCCTCGGCCTCCAGCAGGGCCTTGCGGACCTCGCCGTGGTAGCGGGGGTCGGTCTCGCCGCGGGCGAGGGCCTGCTGGACCAGGACGTCGATGGCGATGCCGTTCTCGGCGTGCATCATGATCAGCCCGCCGTTCTCGGCGGAGCGCTGCATGGCGCGCAGGATCTGGCCGTCGTCGCTGTAGAAGACGCCGGGGTAGGCCATGAACTGCTTGAAGGAGGTGACGCCCTCCTCCACCAGCAGGTCCATCTCCTTCAGCGTCTCGTCGTGGACGTCGGAGACGATCATGTGGAAGGCGTAGTCGATCGCGCAGTTGCCCTCGGCCTTGGCGTGCCAGGTGTCCAGGCCCTCGCGCAGGGTGTGGCCGACGCTCTGCACCGCGAAGTCGACGATCGTCGTCGTACCGCCCCAGGCGGCGGCCCGGGTGCCGGTCTCGAAGGTGTCGGAGGCGAAGGTGCCGCCGAACGGCAGCTCCATGTGGGTGTGCGCGTCGACGCCGCCCGGGATGACGTACTTGCCGGTGGCGTCGATGACCCTCTCGGCCGTGAACGCCTCCGCGGCGGGGGTGCCGGAGGCGGCGAGGGCCGCGATACGGCCGTCCTCGATCAGGACGTCGGCGTGGATCTCGTCCGAGGCGGTGACGACGAGACCACCACGGATGACGGTACGGCTGCTCATGCTGCTCCCTCGGTCGAGTCGGCTGCGGTCAGGGCGCGGTCAGCGGTGTGTACGCCCCCGGCGCCCGGTCGCGGTAGAACTGCCAGCGGTCGCGGACCTCGCGGAGTTTGGCCAGGTCGAGGTCGCGGACGACGAGCTCGGTCTCCTTGTCGCTCGCCACCTCGCCGACGAACTGGGCCTCGGGATCCACGAAGTAGGTCGTGCCGTAGAAGTCGTTCTCGCCCAGGTCCTCCACGCCGACCCGGTTGATCGCGCCGACGAAGTACTCGTTGGCGACGGCCGCCGCCGGCTGCTCCAGCTGCCAGAGGTAGCGGGACAGGCCGCGCGAGGTGGCCGAGGGGTTGAAGACGATCTCGGCTCCGGCGAGGCCCAACGCCCGCCAGCCCTCCGGGAAGTGACGGTCGTAGCAGATGTAGACGCCGATCCTCCCGGCGGCGGTGTCGAAGACGGGCCAGCCGCTGTTGCCCGGGCGGAAGTAGAACTTCTCCCAGAATCCCTGTACTTGGGGGATGTGGGTCTTGCGGTACTTGCCGAGGTAGGAGCCGTCCGCGTCGATCACCGCGGCGGTGTTGTACAGGACGCCGGGCTGTTCCTCCTCGTACATGGGCAGGACCAGGACGATGCCCAGCTCCCGCGCGAGGGCCTGGAAGCGCCGGACGGTCGGGCCCTCGGGAATCCGTTCGGCGTACTCGTAGAAGGCCTTGTCCTGCACCTGGCAGAAGTAGGGGCCGTAGAACAACTCCTGGAAGCAGAGGACTTGGGCGCCCTGCGCGGCCGCGTCCCGGGCCGCCTGCTCGTGGACCTGGATCATGGATTCCTTGTCGCCGGTCCACGCGGTCTGGAACAGGGCGGCACGGATCACTCGGCTCATCGGGACCTCCGGTAGCTCGGTGTGCCCTGAGCGTAGAAAGCACGTGGAGCCCCTTTGAGTGGCAGCGTGTCACGTCTGCGGGCCGTGGGCGTGCCACCGTGTCACGTGTTCGCAAGCCCATGTTTCACCGCCGTTTTCCCAGGTCGTCGCATGTTTCACCCCTGTTGCGCGTCATGCGCGAGGAGCGCGATGTGCACGGAGGCCGCCTGTTCGAAGTCGTCCAGGTCGGCACCGAGGAGGGTCTGTATCGCCTCCAGGCGGCGGTAGAGGGCGGGCCGGGAGACATGGTGGAGCTGCGCGGTCCGGGACTTGTTGCGGCCGGTCGCGAGGTACGTCCGCAGCACGTTCAGCAGCTCCGGTCCGGCGTCCCCCAGCAGCCCGCCCAGCTCCCGCTCGGCGAAGGACTGCACCTGCGGGTCGTCGCGCAGCAGCCGGATCAGGCCGCGCAGGTGTACGTCCTTCAGGCGGACGACGGCCGGGAGGTCGAGGGCGGCCGAGGAGCCGGCGACGGCATCGGCGACGTGCCGGGCCTCGCGCAGCCCGGCGGGCACGTCGTCCCAGCTGGTACGGGGATCGCTGGCCGCGACCACGGTCCCTGACCCGGCGCGCAGCCGGGCCGCGAAGTGGGCGGTCAGCACCTCGGCGTCCTGGTCGCGGGCGAGGCTGAGCAGCACGGCGGCCACGTCGGCGGCGAGTTCGGCGACCAGCCCGGGCAGCCCCAACAGGCGCAGCACACGGTCGAGTTCGTCCGTGGCACGGCCGAGGACGACGAGCGGGACGAAGGTGCGCCGGTTGACCGGCAGCCCGGCCGCACGCGCCCGGGGCAGCAGCCGGCCGGCCGGTACGACACCGGAGACCAGGTCGGTCAGCAGGCTCTGCGCGGACTCCTCCTCCCAGGAGTGCGCGGAACCTGCGCCGAGCATGCGGTGCAGGACCAGCGCCTCGGCGGCCCGGTCCGCGAGCAGCCGCCCGGTGGCCGCGTCGCCCCGGTAGCCGCACAGCAGCAGCCGGCCCCAGCGCTCCCCGCGCCCGCCGAGCTCGGTGCCGATCCAGCCGCCGTCCGCGCAGGCGGAGGCCTGCCGGGCGACCCGCTCCCAGTCGCGTAGCACGTCGTCCACCGCGGAACGCTCCCCCGCCGTGGCGAGGACGCGGTGGGCGAGGTTGGTGACCACGACCGGGCAGCCGCTGTGCCGGGCGACCTCGTCGAGCAGGCGCTGCAGCGGCGCACCGGCCGTGATCAGGGCTGTGAGTTCGGTCCGTACGGTCTCCGAGAGGCTGACGGCGGCGAACTTCCGCCGCACCAGCCGGGACTGGACCTCCTCGGTCAGCTCGGCGAAGGGGAAGGGGCGGTGCAGCACGACCATGGGAAGTCCGCACCGCTCGGCGGCCCGGCGCATCACCTCGGGCGGCGCCGGAAAGGCCCGCCCGAGGCCGAGCACCACGGCGGAGGCCTCGGCCCGGTGCAGCGACTGGATGTACTCGGCCTGCTTGGCCTCGTCGCCCGCCAGCAGGACACCGGTGGTGAGGACCATCTCGCCGCCGCTGAGCATCACCCCGACGTCGGCGGCCTCGGCGACATGGACCCAGCGCACCGGCCGGTCGAGCTGTCCGGCGCCGGCGACCACCTCGGGCTCCCCGGCGAGGACCCGCTCCAGGGTGAGCACCTGGCGGACGGAGAGGGCGGGTTCCCAGCTGAGCGGGGTCTCCGAGGTGGTGGTCATGGCCGTGTCCCCTTGGTGCTAGTACGTGCTCCTCAGTGCCCGTTCCAGGATCGCCGCGCCCTCCTCGGCCTCCGCGACGGTGAGCGACAGCGGTGGGGCGATGCGCAGGGCGCTGGTGTTGTGGCCGCCGCCCTTCCCGATGAGCAGTCCGCCCTCGCGGGCCGCCTCCAGCACGGCGGAGGCCGCCTGCGGATCGGCCTCGTCGGTGCCGGGCCGCACCAGCTCGACGCCGATCATCAGGCCGCGCCCGCGCACCTCACGCACGCCGGGCAGCTGGGCGGCGATGGCCCGGAGCCGCTCGATGAGCAGCCCGCCGACGCGGCGGGCGTTGCCCTGGAGGTCGTGCTCCAGCAGGTAGTTCAGGTTGGCGAGGCCGGCGGCCATGGTGAGCTGGGTGCCGCCGAACGTCGAGATGCTGTTGGCGTCCAGGCAGTTCATGATCTCGGCGCGGGCGATCACGCCGCCGATCGAGGTGCCGTTGCCGATGCCCTTGGCGAAGGTGACGAGGTCCGGCGGCCCGCTGCGGGCATGGGCCTGCCAGCCCCAGAAGTGCTCGCCGGTGCGGCCCCAGCCGGTCTGCACCTCGTCGGCGATCCACAGGATGCCGTGCTCCTCGAGGACTTCGCGGAACGCGGCGTAGAGCCCGTCGGGCGGCGAGGTGAAGCCGCCGACGCCCTGGATGGGCTCGGCGATCAGCGCTGCGGGCGGGCGGGTGTGGCCGAGGACGTCCCGGAGGTCGGCGACACACGCGTCGATGAAGGCGCGGTCGTCCAGCTCGGCGAACGGGCCGCGGGTGCGTACGCCGCCGTGGACGTACAGGGTCTGCAGCGGGGACAGCGAGGTCGGGGACCAGCTGCGGTTGCCGGTGATGCCGACCGTGCTGAAGGAACGGCCGTGGTAGCTGTTGCGCATCGCCAGGATCGTGTTGCTGCGCCGGTGGGCGGTGGCGAGCAGCAGGGCGGTGTCGTTGGCCTCGGTGCCGGAGGTGGTGAAGAAGACCCGGGCGTCCGGGATGCCGCTCACCTTCGCGATGCGCTCGGCGAGTTCGACCATCGGCCGGTTGAGGTAGAGCGTCGAGGAGTGGATGATCCGCCCGGCCTGCTCGCCGACCGCCTTCGTCACTTCGGGCAGGGCGTGCGCGGTCATCGTCGTCAGGATGCCGCCGAAGAAGTCCAGGTACCTGTTGCCGGCGGAGTCCCAGACGTGGCGGCCCTCGCCGTGGGTGATCTCGATCGGCTCGTCGTAGTAGAGGGCGAGCCAGTCGGGCATGACCTGGCGGTGGCGGGAGTAGAGGTCGTTCACGGCTGCACCAGCCCTTCGTAGGCGTCGGGGCGGCGGTCGCGGTAGAAGGCCCACTGCTGCCGCACTTCCTCGATCAGGTCGAAGTCGAGGTCACGGACGAGGAGTTCCTCGGACTTGTCGCTCGCGACCTCGCCGACGAACTGCCCGCGCGGATCGACGAAGTAACTGGTCCCGTAGAAGTCGTTGTCGCCGTACTCCTCCTGCCCCACCCGGTTGATGGCGGCGATGAAGTACTCGTTGGCCACGGCCGCCGCGGGCTGCTCCAGCTGCCACAGGTGGGCCGACAGGCCGCGGTGGGTGGCGGAGGGGTTGTAGACCAGCTGGGCTCCGGCCAGCCCGAGTTGCCGCCAGCCCTCCGGGAAGTGCCGGTCGTAGCAGATGTACACGCCGACCTTGCCCACGGCCGTGTCGAAGATGGGCCAGCCCAGGTTGCCCGGCTTGAAGTAGTACTTCTCCCAGAAGCCCTTGACCTGGGGGATGTGGTGCTTGCGGTACTTGCCGAGATAGGTGCCGTCGGCGTCGATCACGGCGGCGGTGTTGTAGTAGAAACCGGACTGCTCGATCTCGAAGACCGGGACCACGACGACCATGCCGGTCTCGCGCGCGAGTTCCTGCATCCGGCGCACCGTCGGCCCGTCGGGCACGGGCTCGGCCCAGCGGTAGTGCTCCGGTTCCTGGACCTGGCAGAAGTAGGGCGAGTTGAAGACTTCCTGGAACCCGATGATCCTGGCACCCTGGTGGGCCGCCTCGCGGGCGTGCTCCTCGTGTTTCGCCACCATGGACTCGGTGTCGCCGGTCCAGGTGGCCTGGACCAGGGCGGCTCGTACGACGTTGGCCATGAGCTGCTCCTTCGACGGGACCGTCAGGGCCTCTACGCCCGTAGAGCACGGCGTAGAGGGACGAAAGTAAGCCTCCGGGAGGCCCTTGCCAAGACCATCGTCGTCAACCCGCGGAGTCGATCACGTTTCACACCCCCGTGGGTGAGCGAAGGGACCGCTCGAAGGGGTGAACCGGAGCATACCGGGACGATGCGCCGCCACGTCGGTCACGTCGCGTGTCCGGCCACCCGCAGCGCGTGGACGAGGTCCCAGTGGCGCTCGTCGGAGACGGCCCGCGCGGCCCGGAGCAGCAGCGGCACGAGCCGGCGCGGGTCGGGCGCGACACTCCGGGCGGCCTCCTCCGCCGTACGAACCCGCACGCAGGCGTCGAGCAGCGCGGCCGCCTCCCGGCCGTGGCCCGCGCCCTCCAGCCGCAGCACGGCCGCGCCGATCTGCTCCGCCGGGCGGGCCACGCCCTGCCGCAACAACTGCTGCCCGTCGGCGTCCCGTCCGGCGGCGGCCAGCGCGGCGGCGACGGCGACCAGCCGCTCCGCGGGCAGCGAGGCGGCCTCCCACAGCAGCGTCGCCCAGTCGGCGCCGAGCCCGGCGCGGTGCAGCGCGTCCGCGAGCGCCGGGAAACGCCCGGCGGGCCACTGCACGACCTCGACGAGCAGGACGTGGGCCTCCCCGCTGCGCCCCTCCCCCCGGAGCCGCGCGAGCTGCTCCACGGCCTCCTCGGCCGCGGTCCCCGCCTCGGCGTCCGCCACCTCGGCCGGGGCCGCCGCGGGTTCGGCGGCCTCCGCCGCCCCGGCGAACCGCGCCCCCCGCGGTGTACGCCGCGCCGGAGCCTCGGGCACAGCCGGTGGCGCGCCGAGGGAGGGACCGGCCACGTCGTCCACCATCCCGGCGAACCGGGCGCTCCCACGACGCCGCTTACGGGGCTTGGCGGGCGGGGCGGGCTCAGGGGGCGAGGTGAGCGGGGCCGAGGCCTGGTGCTCGCCCGGCAGGGTGCGGGAGCCGGGGGGTGCGGTGGCCTGTGGGACGTGCGGTGCGCGGAGGGGAGGCGAGCCGGCCTCCGCACCCCGACCGGCGTCGCGTGGGGACGCGGGGGCGTGGGCATCCGGGACGCCGTCAGGAGAGGGCGGGGCGGCTTGGGCGGCCGGGGTGCCGCCGGAAGCCGACGGAAACGCTTGCACAGCCCCATCGGCACCCGGAGACGCCGAGCCGACCTGGAAGTCCCGGGAGCCACGAAAAGCCGACGGAAACGCTTGCGCAGCCCCATCGACACCCGGAGACGCCGAGCCGGCTTGAGACGCCCCAGTGGCGCCGGAAGCCGACGGAAACGCTTGTGCAGCCGGGTCGGCGCCCGGGGGAGGCGCGGGGGCAGGGGTGGGTGTCACCGGATGTGGAGCCCGAGCGTGAGGCGCTTCGGAGACGGGGCCGGCAGGCCGGCGCTTCGGGTCGGCCTGCCGGCGGCTCGTGGGCTCGCCGCGCGGAACGGTGCGGTGGGGCGCGGACTCCGGCGGGAGCTGGGCGCGATCGCGGCCCGTGTGCCGCGAGGCCGCCGACGCCTCGGCGAACACCCCGTACCCCGGCCCCGACGCCTCGGCGAACGCCCCGTACCCCCGCCCCGACGCCTCCAGAACCTCACCCCCGGCACCCTGCGACGCGGGTTCACCCCCGGGCCGCAGCCCGTCCGCACGCGCCGCCCCACTGCGGTCCAACTCCGTCAAACGGGCCCGGAGTTCGGCGCACCTCGCGGTGGCGCGGTCGTGGTCGTCCTGGGCCCAGGCGAGGTCGAGGTGGAGGGACCCGGCCTCTTCGGCGGAGGACGGCGTGGACAGCAGGCGGGTCAGTTCGGCCTGGCGCTCGGCGGCGTAACGCTGTTCGCGGAGCATGACGTCGAGGCGGTCGAGCAGGGTGTCCCGCGCGCCGGGCCGGGCGTCGTAGGCCGTGAGCGCGGCGCGGTACAGGGCACGGGCCCGTTCCCGCTCGGCCCCGGCGGCGGCGGGGCCGTATGCCGCGGCGAGATCCTCCAGCAGCGCCTGCACCACGTCCCACGGCGGCACCTCACGACCGTCCAGACAAGCGCGCATGCCGTCGGGGTCACGCTGCCAGAAGACCCCGCTCCAGCCTCCGCCCTGGTCCAGGCGGCCCAGCAGACCGTCCAGGTAGTTGGCGAACCTCCGCACCCCGTCAGGGAGTTGATCCACCGCCATCGCTCAGCTCCCGCCCGGCCGCCGGCACTCTCGCCGGTAGGCAACACCAGTCGTGTTACGGCGCTGCTACGCAGAGTTTTCCGGCAGTGCGCGGACAGCTCAGCGCGGGCTCCCGCCCGCTGCGCGGACCCGGACCCTCACACGGTCACGAGCGCACATCGCGCGACCAGCTCGTCCATCGACAGCCCGAGGACCCCGGCCAGTGCGGCCACGGTGAAGAACGCGGGGGTCGGCGCCCGCCCCGTCTCGATCTTGCGGAGCGTCTCGGCGGAGATGCCCGCCCGCGCCGCGACCTCGGTCATGCTCCGGCCGCCGCGCGCCTCGCGCAGCAGCCGTCCGAGCCGCTCGCCGCGTTCACGCTCTTCGGGGGTGAGAGGGGTGCGCACCATTCCCCCATTCTAATACCGGCCTCCCGCTCCCGCCCCCATTAAAATACCGGTATAGTAATTGGCATGGTGGAACTGAAGACGGACACTTCGATCGACGCGATGCACGCCGCCGGCCAGGTCGTCGCACAAGCCCTGACGGCCGTACGCCGGGCCGCCGACGTCGGCGTCTCCCTGCTGGAGCTGGACGAGGTGGCACGGCAGGTGCTGCGCGAGGCCGGGGCCTCCTCGCCGTTCCTCGGCTACCGCCCCTCCTTCGCCCCGACCCCCTTCCCCGCGGTGATCTGCGCCTCCGTGAACGACGCGATCGTGCACGGCATCCCCACCCGGTACCGCCTGCGCGACGGTGACCTGGTCTCGATCGACTGCGGGGCCACCCTGGACGGCTGGGCCGGCGACTCGGCGATCAGCTTCACCGTGGGCCGCCCGCGCACGGAGGACCTGCGCCTGATCGAGGCGGCCGAGCGGGCGCTGGCGGCGGGCATCGCGGCGGCCGTCGTCGGCAACCGCATCGGCGACATCGCGCACGCCGTCGGCCGGGTCTGCCGTACGGCCGGCTACGGCGTTCCCCAGGGCTTCGGCGGTCACGGCGTGGGCCGCCGGATGCACGAGGACCCCGACGTCCCGAACGAAGGCCGCCCCGGCCGGGGACTCCCGCTGCGCCCCGGCATGGTCCTGGCCATCGAGCCCATGCTCATCGCGAGCGGCAAGGACGCGTACCACGAGGCGGGCGACGGCTGGACCCTGCGCACGTCCGACGGCTCCCGCGCGGCCCACGTCGAACACACCGTGGCGATCACGGAGAACGGCCCCCGGATCCTGACGGCACGAGTGCCCGCCTGAAGGATCCGCGAGGCCGTACTGACATGCGGCCGGGCCGCGTGGGCGCGAGCAACCACGGGCGGCCCGCACGCGCCGACGGACAGCGGGCCCCGGCTCCTCGGGCGAACATGCCACCCCCACGGGTTCGTGTCATCGTGGGCATGAACAGCCGCCACCCGGTTACCCGGCGGAGCCAGTCGTCAGCGAAGGATGCGCATCGCCATGACCAACGGCTACCCTCCTGACCCCTTCGGCGAGTTCATGGCCCGCTTTTTCGGCGGCCCCCCGAGCGGAGGTCAAGGGCCTCGCCACATCGACATCGGCCGCCTGCTCAGTCAGCCGGCCCGTGAGCTGGTCAGAGGGGCCGCCCTGTACGCCGCGGAGCACGGCAGCCGGGATCTGGACACCCAGCACCTGCTGCGCGCCGCGGTGGCGGCCGAGCCCACCCGGAGCCTGCTGACCCGGGCGGGCGCGGACCCCGACTCGCTCGCCTCGGAGATCGACGACCGGGCCGGCCCGGTCCAGCACGCGCCGGGCGAGGCGCCGCCGCCGACCTCGCTGTCGCTCACCCCGGCCGTCAAGCGCGCCCTGCTGGACGCGCACGACATGGCGCGGTCGAGCGGGGCCGGGTACATCGGCCCGGAGCACGTGCTGAGCGCGTTGGCCGCCAACCCGGACTCGGCGGCGGGCCACATCCTGCACGCGGCCCGGTTCTCGGCCGGCTCCCTGCCGCCGGAGGCTCCGGAGAGCACCCAGACCCGCCAGGAACGGCCGCGCGCCACCGGCACGCCCACGCTGGACAAGTACGGCCGTGACCTGACCGAGCTGGCCCGGCAGGGCCGGATCGACCCGGTCATCGGCCGGGACACCGAGATCGAGCAGACCATCGAGGTGCTGTCCCGGCGGGGCAAGAACAACCCCGTTCTCATCGGGGACGCGGGCGTCGGCAAGACGGCCATCGTCGAGGGCCTCGCCCAGCGCATCGCCGACGGCGACGTGCCCGACGTGCTGGCGTGCCGCCGCGTCGTGGCCCTGGACCTGACGGGCGTCGTCGCCGGCACCCGCTACCGGGGCGACTTCGAGGAGCGGCTGAACAACATCGTGGAGGAGATCCGCGCCCACTCCGATCGGCTGATCGTGTTCATCGACGAGCTGCACACCGTGGTGGGCGCGGGCTCCGGCGGCGAGGGCGGCGCGATGGACGCCGGCAACATCCTCAAGCCCGCCCTGGCCCGCGGCGAGCTGCACATCGTGGGCGCGACCACGCTGGAGGAGTTCCGCCGGATCGAGAAGGACGCGGCGCTGGCCCGCCGGTTCCAGCCGATCCTGGTGCCCGAGCCGACGGTCGAGGACACCATCGAGATCCTGCGCGGCCTGCGGGACCGGTACGAGGCCCACCACCAGGTCCGCTACACCGACGAGGCGCTGGTCGCGGCCGTGGAGCTGTCCGACCGGTATCTCACCGACCGGCGGCTGCCGGACAAGGCCATCGACCTGATCGACCAGGCCGGGGCTCGGGTACGGCTCGGCGCGCGGACCAAGGGCACGGACGTGCGCGCGATGGAGCGCGAGAGCGAGCAGCTGGTCCGGGACAAGGACCAGGCGGTCGCCGCCGAGGACTACGACAAGGCCAAGGAGCTGCGCGACCGGATCGGCGAGCTGAAGCAGCGGATCGCCGAGGCGAGCGGCGACGACAAGGCCGACGAGGGCCTGGACCTGGAGGTGACGGCGGAGGCCGTCGCCGAGGTGGTCTCCCGGCAGACCGGCATCCCGGTCAGCCGGCTGACCCAGGAGGAGAAGGAACGGCTGCTCGGCCTGGAGGAACACCTGCACGAGCGGGTCGTCGGCCAGGAGGAGGCCGTCGCCGTGGTCTCGGAGGCCGTGCTGCGGTCCCGCGCGGGGCTCGCGAGCCCGCACCGGCCGATCGGCAGCTTCCTGTTCCTCGGCCCGACCGGCGTCGGCAAGACCGAGCTGGCCCGGGCGCTCGCCGAGGCGCTGTTCGGCAGCGAGGACCGGATGGTCCGGCTGGACATGAGCGAGTACCAGGAGCGGCACACCGTCTCCCGGCTGGTCGGCGCCCCGCCCGGGTACGTGGGCCACGAGGAGGCCGGGCAGCTCACCGAGGTAGTGCGCCGGCACCCGTACTCGCTGCTGCTGCTCGACGAGGTGGAGAAGGCGCACCCGGACGTCTTCAACATCCTGCTCCAGGTCCTGGACGACGGCCGGCTGACCGACTCCCAGGGCCGGACGGTGGACTTCACCAACACGGTCATCGTGATGACCAGCAACCTGGGCTCCGAGGCGATCACCCGGCGCGGCGCCGGGATCGGGTTCGGGCCGGGCGGCGCGGAGGCCGACGAGGAGGCGCGGCGCGAGCAGATCCTCAGGCCGCTGCGCGAGCACTTCCGCCCGGAGTTCCTCAACCGCATCGACGAGATCGTGGTCTTCCGCCAGCTGACGAGCGAGCAACTGCGGCAGATCACCGACCTGTTGCTGGAGGGCACCCGGCGGCTGGTGGACGGGCAGGGCGTCACGGTCGCTTTCACGGACGCGGCCGTGGACTGGCTCGCCGAGCGCGGCTACCAGCCGGAGTACGGTGCCCGGCCACTGCGCCGCACGATTCAGCGGGAGGTGGACAACCAGCTGTCCCGGCTGCTGCTGAACGGCACCATCTCCGAGGGCAGCCGGGTGACGGTGGACGTGCGGGACGGACGACTGGACTTCCGCACCGGGGAGACCCAGCCGCCCGTACCGGAGTTGTGACCTCTACGGCGCCGGGTCCACGACCATCGCCGAGCCGCCGCCGCGCCGTACCTTCTCGGCGGCGGCCAGCCACTTGCCGCCCGGCAGCCGCTGCACGCCGGTCGCCGCGCCGATCTCGGGGTTGAGCGAGAAGGAGTGCCCGATGGCCTCCAGCTGTTTCCTCAGGTCGCCGTTGTAGAGGGCGGGTTCGAGTTCGGTTCTGGCCGCGTTGCGCTGGCTGGCGCGCGGTGCGGCGATGGCGTCGACCAGGGGCAGGTGCCGGTCGAGGAACTCGGTGAGGGTCTGCAGCACGGTGGTGATGATGGTCGCGCCGCCCGGCGAACCGAGCGCCACGACCGGCCGGTTGTGCCGGTCCAGGACGATCATCGGGGAGATCGAGGAGCGGGGCCGCTTGCCCGGACCGGGCAGGTTCGGGTCGTGCACGGCCGGGTTGGCGGGGCTGAAGGAGAAGTCGGTCAGCTCGTTGTTGAGCAGGAAACCCCGGCCGGGCACGGTCATGCCGCTGCCGCCGGTCTGCTCGATGGTGAGCGTGTAGGAGACGACGTTGCCCCACTTGTCGGCCACGGTCAGATGCGTGGTGTTCTCGCCCTCGTACGTGGTCGGGGCCGCCGTACCGCCCTTGCCGCAGGCGGCGGGGTGGCGCGGGTCGCCGGGGGCGAGCGGGCTGGTGAGGACCGCGTCGTCCTTGATCAGGCACGCGCGCGAGTCGGCGTACTCCTGCGACAGCAACTGCTTGGTCGGTACGTCCTCGAAGGCCGGGTCGCCGACCCAGCGCCCGCGGTCGGCGAAGGCGATCCGGCTCGCCTCGATGAAGTGGTGCAGGTACTGCGCCTCGCTCGCCTGCGAAAGGTCGGTGTTCTCCAGGATGTTGAGCGCCTCGCCGACGGTGGTGCCGCCGGAGGAGGAGGGCGCGATGGAGTACACGTCCAGCCCGCGGTACGACGTCCTGGTGGGCGCCTGGAGCTTGGCCCGGTAGACGGCGAGGTCCTTCTCGGCCAGCTTGCCGGGGCGGGCGTTCCAGCCGGAGGCGGGGTTCACGGGCGGGTGTTCGACCGTGTTCACGATGTCGTCGCCGATGTCCCCGCGGTAGACGGCGTCGATGCCCTTGCGGCCCAGCTCCTCGTAGGTGCGGGCCAGTTCGGGGTTCTTGAGCCGGGAGCCGACGACGGGCAGCTGTCCGTTCGGCAGGAACAGCTTCGCGGTGTCGGGGAAGTAGCGGAACCGGGTTTCGTTGGAGGCGGTCTGCGAACGGAAGGTGTCGTCGACCGTGAACCCGTCGCGGGCGATCCGCTCAGCCGGCTTCAGGACGCTGCCGAGCCGTTCGCTGCCCCACTCGTCCAGCGCCTTCTGCCAGGTCGCGGGCGTGCCCGGGGTGCCGACGCTCAGGCCGCTGCTGACGGCGTCGGCGAAGGCGAGGGGCTTGCCGTTTTCGACGAACAGGTCGGAGTCGGCGCTGAGCGGCGCCGTCTCGCGGCCGTCGATGGTGTGCACCGTGCGCGTCCTGGCGTCGTAGTAGACGAAGTAGCCGCCTCCGCCGATGCCGGCCGAGTAGGGCTCGGTGACGCCGAGCGCGGCGGCGGTGGCGACGGCCGCGTCGACCGCGTTGCCGCCGTGTCTGAGGACGTCGATGCCGGCGGCGGAGGCGTCCGCGTCGACGCTGGAGACGGCACCGCCGTATCCGACGGCCACCGGAACCTTCGTGGGAGTCTCGTTCGTTGTCGCGGCGGGTGGCGCTGCCGCCCCCACCGACACCATGGCGGCCGAGACCGCCAGAACCGCCAGTTTCCGCGTGCCAGGACGACCCATCCGAACCTCCCGTCGGGACAGTCCGCGCAGCGTAACCAGATCGTCGTAGTACCGACAGTACGCCTCGGTGCACCGCCACACGAACGTCACGCGTCGAACACGGGTACGTAGCCGTCGCCCGGGCCCGCTACCATGCGCGGCCATGAACGACGACGTGCGCAACATCGTCCTGGGCCTGGTGGCCACCGGGATATCCGCCTCGCTGGGCTGGATGGCCCGTACGTATCTGTGGCGCCGCAAGCTGCGGCGCAAGCAGGCGTTCTTCGGGCTGCCGGACAACTCGGAGTCGCTGTTGGTGGTCAACCGCAACGCGGGCGGCCCGGACCTGTCGGTGATGCGGTACGACGTGTTCGCCCTGCTGGAACTCTCCGCCCTCATCAAGGACTGCAACGCGCACGCCCAGGTCGTGGCGCACGACGCCACCCAGCAGGGGTTCGGCGAGCGGACGGAGTTCTGCGTCGGCGGCCCCTACTCGAACCGCCGCATGGCGGCCCACCTCTCCTCGCTGCTGCCGGGGGTGTGGATGAACGTCGAGACCGACGCCGGCCCGGAGACCGGCGCCTTCCGGATCGGCGGCGAGCACTACCGCATGGAGGGCGGCCGCAGCGAGTACGTCCTGCTGGCCCGGCTCACCGCGGACGGGCACGACGCCGGCCGCCCGGTGTTCCTGTTCTGCGGCCAGCGGGCGATCACCAACCAGGCCGCCACCCGCTACCTCGCCCGCCATCACGAGCGGCTGCACCGCAAGTACGGCACCGGTTCCTTCGTCCTGCTGCTGAAGGTGGTCAACTCACAGGCGTACGGCCCGGATGTGGTCGAGCTGGTGGCGGACGTGACGCGGGCCGCGCGGACGCCCCTGCCCGAGGCGGCCTCCGCCGACACAGCCGCCTAGCGCGTCAACAACCTTTACTGGTACGTAACTTACCGACGGGTTACTTGCGGTAAGGGCGTCCGGTTACCGTCGGGTTACTTTTCACTGGAACAGTTGAAGGAGTGACCCATGGGACACGGTCGCGCCACCCTGCGCACCGCAGCCGCCGGAACCGTCTCGGCGGCACTCGTCGCCGGCACCGTCGTCGGCCTGGCGCCCGCCGCCCAGGCCACCGCCCCGTCCGTCCGGTTCGTCGACATCACCGGCGACGGCGGCACCCCGCTGAAGGCGAACGTCGTCACACCCGCGGGCGCCGACGGCACGCACCGCTACCCGCTCGTCGTGCTGCCCACGAGCTGGTCGCTGCCCCAGGTGGAGTACCTCGCCCAGGCCCAGAAGTTCGCGGACGCCGGCTATGTGGTGCTCACCTACAACGTGCGCGGCTTCTGGCAGTCGGGCGGCCAGATAGAAGTGGCCGGTCCGCCGGACATAGCGGACGCCTCCAAGGTCATCGACTGGGCCCTCGCGAACACTCCGGCCGATCCGGCGCACGTCGGCATGGCCGGGGTGTCGTACGGCGCGGGCATCAGCCTGCTCGCCGCCGCGCACGACAAGCGCATCAAGGCGGTCGCCGCGCTCAGCGGCTGGGCGGACCTGATCGACTCGATCTACTCGGGCCGCACCCAGCACGTGCAGGCGGCGGCCGTGCTCGACGGCGCGGCGACCCTGACCGGCCGGGAGAGCCCCGAACTCCGGGAGATCTTCGACAACCTGTACTCCTCGAACCTGTCGAAGGAACAGGAGATGATCGACTGGGGAAGGAAACGCTCCGCCGCCACCTATCTCGACCAGCTGAACAGCAACGGCGCTGCCCTGATGCTCGCCAACGCCTGGGGCGACACGATCTTCCCGGTCAACCAGTACGCCGATTTCTACGAGAAGTTGAAAGTGCCCAAGCGGCTGGAGCTGCGCCCGGGCGACCACGCGACAGCCGAGCTCACCGGCCTGTTCGGGCTGCCCAACGACGTCTGGACGGACACCGAGCGCTGGTTCGACCACTACCTCAAGGGTGCCGACAACGGCATCGACCGCGAGCAGCCGGTCCAGCTGAAGTCCCGTAGCGCGGGGGGATACGAGGGCTACCCGGACTGGAAGTCGATCGCCGCGACCCGCAGGAAGATCGCGCTCGGCGGCTCCACGACCATCCACGCCAACGTCGACTCGGGCGCGGACGGCGGCGTCGTGTTCCTCTCCAGCATCCTGGACCAGGTGGCCCAGGTGCCGCCCATGGCCTCCATCCCGCTGCTGCCGCGCCGTTGGGCCGCCGTGTGGCAGTCGGAGCGGTACGGCACCGCCCAGCACGTGCGCGGCACGGCGTCCCTGCACACCACGCTGACCCCGACCGCGGAGAGCGGCACCCTCGTCGCCTACCTGTACGACGTGGGACCGCTCGGTATCGGCAAGCTGGTCACGCACGCGCCGTACACCTGGCACGGGCGGACACCCGGCGAGCCGTTCGACGTCGACCTGGACCTGTTCTCCACGGCCTACGACGTACCCGCCGGGCACCGCCTCGCGCTGGTGGTCGACACGGTCGACCCGCTGTACATCGAGCACAACCCGTCCGGCGCGCAGCTGACCTTCTCCTCGCCCCCGGACGACCCGTCGTACGTGTCCGTCCCGCTCGGCGAGCAGTGATCTCCGGCTGCCGCCGGACGAGCCTGGCCCGTTGACGACTGCCGCCCCCCTGGGGTTTCGGGGCTATCGGGGGCTCCCCACCCGGCAGCAGCGCCCCAGGACCGGCCGTGGCGGGAGCCGCGGCCCCGGTTCTGGGGCTGCATCCCGATGCCGATCGGCGAAGGCGCCGTCACCACAGGGATGAACGGCAAATCGTAGTCGAGGTTGGCGGTGTCGGCCCCGTCGGCCTGGAGGAAACGTCAACTGGCCGGTGGCGACGCGCAGATACTTAAGGGCCTAGGGGTACCGCCGACCGCAGGCCGCCGGAGAACTCGCTCTTCCTGCACTGGTTCACGTGGTGCGGCTCGATCAACGGATCGGCGGCCATACGCAGCCCTACTCGCTCTCAGCCGTGTCGTGGTCGCCGCAAACTATCCGGACGGCAGCCGAGTTCAGTGACGACACGCACTCACCCGCATTAGCCGTATTTACCGCACAGGTGTCGGGGAGGCTCAGGTCTCGGCGATCTCCGCGTACAGCTGGGAGAGCTCGGGGACACCGCTCGCGGCCCAGTCCTGCCCGGCGCCCGCGACCTCCACCTCACGGCCGGAGGCCAGCCGCACGACGGGCTCGCCGTCCGGGCGGATCAGCCAGGCGGCGCCGGGCACGGTGCGCACGACGACCGTGCCCAGATACAGCCCCGCGTCATGGCCCAGCCAGGGCAGGGTCTCGGCGTCGTCGCGCCAGCGCGGGACGAGCTGGTCCAGGGCCTCCAGGGAGGCCGGGGTGTCGTCGAGGCGGACGCCCGCCCCGGCCGCCTGCGAACGGAGCAGTTCGCACTCGGACAGCAGCGCGGCGACCGACTCCGGGTCCGACGGCGGTGCCGCTTCGCCGTCCTTCTTGTGCCGGTGGCCCAGGAACGGAAGGTTCATGGACTCAAGCGTGGCATCAGACCTCGAGGTCGACCACCACCGGAGCGTGATCGGAGGCGCCCTTGCCCTTGCGCTCCTCCCGGTCGACGTAGGCGTCCTTGACGGATTTGGCGAACGGGGCGTTGCCGTACACCAGGTCGATGCGCATGCCGCGGTTCTTCGGGAAGCAGAGCTGGCGGTAGTCCCAGTACGTGAACGGCTGGTCGTACTTCAGGGGGCGCGGCACCACGTCGTCCAGGCCGGCCTCGCGCAGGGAGGCGAGGGCGGCGCGCTCGGCGGGGGTGACGTGGGTGGAGCCCTCGAAGGCGGCCCGGTCGTAGACGTCGTCGTCGGTCGGCGCCACGTTGTAGTCCCCCATCACCGCGAACGGGCGGCTGCCGCCCGCGTCACCGGCGACGGCGGCCTTCAGGGCCTCGAACCACTGGAGCTTGTACGCGTAGTGCGGGTGCTCCACCTCGCGGCCGTTGGGGACGTACACCGACCAGACGCGAACCGGGCCGCAGGTCGCCGAGATGGCGCGCGGCTCGGTCACACCGTCGAACCCGGGGTCGGCGGGCAGGCCCTTGACGACGTCCTCGATGCCGACGCGGGAGAGCACCGCCACGCCGTTCCACCGGCCGGTCGCGTGGACCGCCGCCTCGTAGCCCAGCTCGCGCAGCTGGTCGAACGGAAACTGCTCCTCGGCGACCTTGGCCTCCTGCAGGCACAGCACGTCGGTGCCGCTGCTCTCCAGCCAGGCCAGCAGCCGCGGGAGGCGGGCGGTGATCGAGTTCACGTTCCAGGTGGCGATGCGCATGCCTCACAACCTACCCGGAGCCTCTGACAACCGGCTCAGACCTCCGTCGAGGCCCCCGGCGTCAGCCGCTGGTGGTCGGTGCCGCCCAGGGCGCCGATCTGGCGGTCGTAGATCGGGCGGGCCAGGTCGGTCAGCAGGGCGTCGTGGACGTCGTAGGCGCGCTGCGGCCGCACCTCGCGGACGTAGTCGATCACCTCGGAGATCTTGTTCCACGGGGCCATCACCGGCAGCATCAGCGTCTCCACCGGGTGGTCGGGGACGGTGAGGGCGTCGCCGGGGTGGAAGACCCTGCCGCCGTCGATCAGGTAGCCGACGTTGGTGATCCGCGGGATGTCCGGGTGGATCACCGCGTGCAGCTCGCCGTGGACCTGCACCTCGAAGCCGGCCGCGGTGAAGGTGTCGCCGTGGCCGACGGTGTGCACCCGGCCCGGGAAGGCCGCCGCGATCCGCTCGGCGACGGACTTCAGCGTCCAGATCCGGGCCGTCGGGTTGTTCTCCATGGCGGCCCGGAGCCGGAACTCGTCGAAGTGGTCCGGGTGCTCGTGCGTGATCAGGATGGCGTCCGCGCCGAGCGCGGCGTCCTCCTCGCTGAACCCACCGGGGTCGATGACGAGCGTCTGACCGTCCTTGTCGAGGCGGACGCAGGCGTGGGACTTCTTCGTGAGCTTCATGTCTCCCCATCCTGCCCTGGACGGGGAGGCCGGGCTCACTCGGCGGGCGTGGTCTCCTCCTGGATGACCTGCCGGGCCACCCGGAACGCGCTGTTCGCGGCCGGAACCCCGCAGTACACGGCCGTCTGGAGCAGCACCTCCTTGATCTCGTCCGGGGTGAGCCCGTTGCGCAGGGCGGCACGGGTGTGGAAGGCCAGCTCCTCCAGGTGGCCGCCCGCGACCAGCGCGGTCAGCGTGACGCAGCTGCGGGTACGGCGGTCCAGGCCCGGCCGGTCCCAGACCTCGCCCCAGGCGTAGCGGGTGACGAAGTCCTCGAACTCTCCGGAGAACCCGTCGGCCTGCGCCAGCGCCCGGTCCACGTGCGCGTCGCCGAGCACCTCCCGGCGGATCTTCAGCCCGGTCTCGTACCGGTCGGCCCGTGCGGCCGGCTGTGGGGGTACGGCGGCCGGGGCTATCTCGGCGATCGGCGTGGCGTGCGGCGCCGCGGCGATGGCCGGGTTGACCGGGGCGGCCGGCAGCGCGGTCTGGCCGGTGTCGTACGGCTGCTGCCAGGCGGTGGAGAAGTGGTGGACCAGCAGGTCGGTGACGGCCGCCGGCTGTTCGACCGGGACCAGGTGGGAGGCGCCGGGTACGACCGCGAGCCGGGCGTCCGGGATGCCCGCGACCAGGGTGCGGGCCTCGGCGGGCCCGGTGACCCGGTCGTCGGAGCCGACGAGCACGAGCGTCGGCGCGCCGACGCGGCCCAGCTCGGACCGTACGTCGAACGCGGCGAGCGCCTCGCAGGAGGCGATGTAGCAGCCCGGGTCGGTGGTGCGGACCATCTGCACCGCCCACTCGGTGATCGCCGGCTGGGCCGCGGCGAACCCGCCGGTGAACCAGCGCTCCGGCGAGGTCCGGGCGATCGGGTCGAGCCCGTTGGTGCGGACGATCACCCCGCGCTGGCGGAACTCGTCGGCGGTCCCGAACCGCGGCGAGGCCGCGACCAGCGCCAGCGAGGCGAGCCGCTCGGGGTGGCGCAGGGCCAGCTCGATACCGACCGCGCCGCCCAGCGCGCAGCCGGCGTAGCCGAAGCGCTGCACCCCGAGCGAGTCCAGCGTGGCCAGCAGCCGGGTGGCCAGCTCGGCAACGGAACCGGCCGGGTGGGCCGGCGCGCCGCCGTGGCCCGGCAGATCGAAGCGGAAGACGCGCCACTGCTTGGTCAGCTCCGGCACCTGGCGGTCCCACATGTGCCATGTGGTACCCAGTGAGGGACCCAAGATCAGGACCGGAGCGTCTTCTGGCCCGTCAAAGCGGTATTGCAGGGTGTTCGGTGGTGTCTCACTCACGCCCCAGACCCTCTCACGTCTCACGGACGCCCTTATAACGCGGGGGCGCGGGAAACCGGTCTGACCAGGTTGAAGACCTCGCGGGCGGCATACCGCTTGAGGCATCGGATGATCTCGAGTCGGGTCTTGCCCTCCTGAGTACGGCGCTCGTAGTACGCCTGAGTGCGCGGGTCGTGGCGCAGGCGGGTGAACACGATGCGGTGCAGGGCCGCGTTCGCCTGCCGGTCGCCGCCGTAATTGAGCCGACGCGTGCTCCGACGACCGGAGGAGTACTCGATGGGGCTGACTCCGCAAAGGGCAGCAAAGGACGCCTCGGTGTTCAGTCGCTCGGGGTTGTCTCCCATGGTGATCAGGAGAGTGACGGCGCTGTCCGGACCGATGCCCACCGGTTCGAGTAACTGCGGGGCGTGGCGTTCCACGAGCCGGGTCAGGCGCTGGTTCAGCTCGTCGATCTGAGCGGTGAGCTGTTCGATGCGCTCGGCGAGCATGCGCAACGTCAGGTGGGTGGCCTGGGCCACCGGGTCCTCGTCTACCCCACCGTCGGGTAGGCCGAGGCGCGCGCAGGTGCGGAACAGCTCGGCGTTGCCGAGGCTCGACAGCCGTTCCCGCAGGGCGGGATCGGCTATGACCAGGACGGCCTTGAGCTGGTTGATCGCCTGGGTGCGGGCCTTGACCGCGGAGTCCTTGGCGAGCTTGAATAACCGGGCACTATGCACCGGACCGTCGCCGGACTTGGCCCGGGCTCGGGCCCGGCCACTGAGCACGGCCCGCGCGGCGGCCTGTGCGTCGAGGGGGTCCGACTTCCCCAGCAGCCGGCGGGCCGAGCGGTCGGGCCGGTTCACCTCATATACCTCGACCTGCTGCGCCAGCAGGTAGCGGGACAGGCCCGCTCCGAAGGTGCCGGTGCCCTCCACCCCCGCTCGACGCACCGTCCCCCGCTTACGGGCCCACACCAGCAGCTGCCGGTAGCCGGCCGCCGTCGCCGGAAAGGACTCGGTCCCCAAGATCTTCCCGAGCGGGGAGACCACGGCGGCGACATGCACCTCGCCGTGCGTGTCCACGCCCAGGACGACCTCACGCCGAACCGGAGGATCCGTGCTCGAAGAGGTGCTGCGCTGTCGGCTCGGCATGATAATTCGCCTCCCAGGTGGTGACGTACTGCTGGATGGATGGCACCGGGCTGCTCGGGCGGTCTGAACCGTGATGGCGCCTGATCATCGGCAAGGCCCCTATGGGGACACGCCCTGTGGCTCGGCGGCAGGCAGCATCCCGCAACGGCAGTCGACAGGTCCGTGACTGGACACGTCGGTCATAGATCTCATGAGTCAGACCCCCGTCTAGGGACGGCTCGCGCAACCGTCCCATCGACCCCGGCGCCTCGGCCCCTCCCGACCACAGTCGGATGGCTTCGCCCGAACCAGTGCCCAACGCGGCCGGAGCAGACTGAGAACGAGTTGACTCCCCGCCCATTCGTGACCGGCAATGATGGACCGCCCGGTCCTTGCCGGATTCGGCATGGTTACTGACCTTGCTGGTGTGTTGATCTTCCCCAGCGATCTTGCGCTGCGGGGTATGGGCTGCAGCGGATACGACCAAGAGGCTCGCCCCCTTGCAGGCCAACGGCACCTCTCTGCTATCGGGGCATCGGATTGCCCACTGGCCCTGACCACCCAGGACCAGTGAGGACTACCCATTTTGTGCGTGGGAGCAGGTGCGTACCACACCGTTCTGCACCGCGCAGCCGATCAACAACCGGACCGCAGGTCCTGTCGCAGCTCCACCAGCATGAGCGCGACCGAAACACTCGTCGGATCGTGGTCGAGCGGCCTCGGCAGCATCGCGCGGGCCTTGGCGAGACGCCGGTCGATGGTGTTGCGGTGGGCGAACAACCGGTCGGCGGTGTTCGAAACGTTGTATCCCGCGGCGACGTAGGTGCGAACCGTGCGCTGCAGGACCCGGTCGGATGTCGCCAGATCGCCGAGAGTGCCGGCTACGAACCGCTCGGCCTGACCCAGATCGGCCGTGAGCAGGTCGACGAGGTGCACGTCCTCGTAGCGGACGACCTGCCACGGCGATCCGACCCGGGCCAGAAGGCGCTGTGCGGCGGCAGCATCCAGATGACTCTGCCGGAAACCCGGGAGACCGCCTCCGGGCCGGCCGAACGCCACGCGTACGCCAGGGGCCTTGTCCAAGACGTGCAGAACCGCGGCCGTCGACGGAGCCGTGTGCGCAGGGCCCAGAGCCAGAGCGCGGATGTGCTCGGCGGCAAGGTCAGACGGCGGGTCGCACCGCACATCCGCATGACGTACTCGGCGGCCCGTTCGAGCTTATGCACATCGGCGGGGGAATCGACCCACAAGATCGCCGCGACGTGATGCCCGGCCAGCGGATAACCGAGCTGCTCCTCCGCGCGGCGGCGGCTGATGCGCGCGCCCTGCAGCAGCAGTTGCACCGTCGTGTGCCGTTGCGCCTGGGCGCCGAGGCCCATCTCCCCGCGAACTTCGTCGACATAGGTTCCGACTGCGGCGATGGAGTCGTCGATGTAGGTCGTCAGCGAGTTGGCGGACACCTCGATCAGCTCGCGCAGCTCGTCGCGGTCCGCGGTGGCGGCGAAGCACTGCTCCACCCACAACCCCCACCCGACCCGCTGCGCGGCACGCCAGGACCCAAGCTCATTCACGTCCATCCCGCGCAGCACAAGGTCCCGGGCGAAGATCAGCATCTCGCTGCTCTTGGGCGGAGGTACCCGGCGCCCCGGTTCCCGCAGGTTGGACACCAGCCAGTGGGTCATGTTGGCCTTGTTGAGGCGCCGGTCCGCTTCCGACAGCACGGGATCGTCGACGTACTCGCGCTGCCGTGTCTCTCGTTGCGAGGCCCGCCACAGCTGGTCGGCGACCTCGTCCGGCACCGGCAGCTGGCTTTCGGCGATGTGTCGGATCAGCTCACACACCCGTTCGGACGGGTTCGGCCACAACATCTTTATGCACCGCCATCGTAGGCGCGGAACGGGACTCTGGGGCACATTGCCTCGCGCCATGCGGCTGCCGCGCAAGGTGCAGAGTGCACCGAGCCCGCCTCGATCCCGCACTGACGCGCCCTGGAAAGACGCGGTCCCAGCGGCCACTGTCGACGCGGAACAGGACGAGTTCGGTCCCCCGCCGGCCGATGTGCGACCGAGGAGCGCGATGACCAGCACCGGCGACCAAACACCGCATATCACCTCCGTGCAACCAGGACCCGCCGAATCCCACCGCCTCCGCGGGCGCATCGGCGTCGTGTAGCTGCTGTTTCAGTCGGATTCATCAAGATGTCGCGACACCTCGAGAATCCAGGCGGTTTGTGCGTGTTCATCGCAAAAGGGCAGCGTCTAGCTCGACCACCTCCAGCCGGACGAGACGGCCGTCTGGCGCCGGCTCGTGGCGCCCACACTCGCCACCTTCGGAGTCGTGGTGACTCTGGTGATGGCAACGACGAACATCGGCGTGCACTTCACCGGCGGTAACGCCGTCGTCGGCATGTTCGTGGCGTTGTACGGGGCGTTGGTGTACGCCCGCATCGGCCGGCAGTGACAAGCGACTTGGCAAGTCATCGAAAGGAATGGATTCATGGGCGGCGCGAAGAAGTACGACGTGGTGGTCATCGGCTGTGGGCTGATGGGAGCCGCACTCTCGAGAACCCTCGCAGGGCGGGGTCATTCGGTGGCCGCGTGGAACCGCTCGCCGGAGCGGGCTCTCGCGCTTGCCGACTCGGGGGTCTCTCCCGCGGTTTCCCTCGACGAAGCGGTGCAAGCATCGAGGATCGCCATCGCCTGCACCAACAGCTACGAGAGCACGCGAGCGGCTCTCCAGCCAGTCACCAGCTGGGACACCACCACGTTGGTCAATCTGGTCAGCGGATCGCCCGACGAAGCCGAGGAAATGGCGCGATGGGCCGGCGAGCGAGGCGCTGCCTACCTCGACGGGTTCATCGCCTGCTACCCCAGCGACATCGGCTCTCCCCGCGGCATGGTCGTCGTGTCCGGGCCGGCCGCACTCTGGGAGGAGCACAAGGACATCCTCGTGAACCTCGGCGGCGCGTCACAGCACGTTTCCGACGAGGTGCGCGGCGCCGGGGTCCTGGGGGCGGGCATGCTCGGCGCGTTCTTCATCGCTGCGCTGAGCGCCTACGTCGAGGCAGCGACCTATGCGATCGATCAGGGATTGCCCCCGAGGGCGTTGGCTTCGACTGCAGCGCAGGCAATCGCCCTTCTCGAGGCAGTGACGCCGGAGACGGCGACTGCGATCGCGCGCGACGCCCACGAGACCGATCAGGCGACAGTGAGGACCTTCGGCGAGGCCGCCCGGGCCACGCTGACCGCCCTGCGTGCCGCGGGACACCCTGGCCGGCTGATCGGGGCGGCCGTCGAGAATCTCGACCTCGCCGAGCGGGCCGGGCTCGCCGAACTCGCGTTTTCCGCGCAATGCCAGGTCTTGACCAGGCCAGACGCGCAGTGACGTGTCGACAGGCACGCGTCCGGACACAACCAGTAGCAGTTCAGCTACGCACAGATGTGGTGCACGGTGCACCGCGGCCACCCGCAAGTTGCGCCAGCCCTGTCCTAGCCGCGTTGAGGCCCTACCGCGCACCTTGAGACCCCCCTCACACGTCGGCGCGACCGGGCTCAGCCGGTGGCGACGGCGCCCCATCCCGAACGAGAGTGAATCACGATGGCAAGAACGAACGACACAGCGCTCAGCGCAGGAACAGGCGTTGCAGCCCAGGCTACGGGCAGGCGAGGCCCGCTGATCGGCGTCTCCGCGCTGCTGTGCACGGTGACCATCGCGGTCAACTTCATGCTGGGGCCTCTGCTGCCCCTGATGCAGAGCCACTTCGCCGTCGGCGTCTCGGCGGCGACCTGGGTCCTCACTGCGATGTTGCTGGGCAGCGGCGCCGGCTTCGTGCTCATACCTCGCCTGCAGGACGTCGTCGACGACCGCACGATGCTCCTGTGGTCCGGCGTCCTACTCACGGCGGGCGCGCTGATCCCCGCCATCGGCGACTCGTACCCGGCGCTGATCGTCGGGTCGGCCATGCTCGGCTTCGGCAGCGCGGCGCAGATGCTCCCGGTCGGCTTCCTGCGCCGCCATCTCTCCGGGTCCTCGGTAGCCACCGCGGTCAGCGTCCTGATCATGGCCACCGGAACCGGGGTCGTGGCCGGCATGGTGGGCGGCGGCATGTCGGTGAAGTATCTGTCGCTGTCGACCTTCTTCTACATACTGGCAGCGGCGTTCGCGGTGACCACGGCGGCACTTGTGGTGGTGGTTCCGCGCTCGCGCCCCGCCTCCTCGGCGCGGATCGGCGTGTGGGGAACGGTGTGGATGATCGCCTGGTTGACGCTGGTGCTGCTCGCGATGGCTCAGGTCAGTATCTGGGGCAACGTGTGCTACCTGCTCCTTGGCATCGGAGTCGTCGCCGGAGTCGCCTGGGTTCTGGCGCAGCGCCGGTCGACCGCCCCGGTCTTCGACCTCGCGATGCTGAAGCGGCCGTACGCCACGACGGCCTGCGTGGCCTCCTTCCTGTTCGGCGCCGTCGACGCGGCCTTCGTGCTGCTGGTCACCTACTACACCCAGACCCCGGCCGCGGTCGGATACGGCCTGGGCACCGACGCGCTCGGGACGAGCCTGCTCATGCTGCCGTTCGCGCTGACCATGTTCATCAGCGGCAAGGCGGCGGAACGCATGGTGCAGCAGGGACGCCCCGGCGTCATCCTGGCCGCGGGCGCGGCGCTGTGCGGCCTCGGACTCGTGTGGCTCGCGTTCGCCCACGACCACACGTGGCAGTACCTCGTCGGCTCGGCCGTCGTCGGCCTCGGGACCCGCGCCGGCTACAGCGGCTCGTTCGCGATTCCGCAGCTGGTGGTGTCCGAGGACCAGGCCGGGATGGCCGCCGGCATCCCGGCGACGGTGATGATGATCGGCGCCGCTTTCGGCGCCGCCGTCAACACGATCGTCCTGTCCCTCGCCTACATCCCCCAGGTCCCCGGAGTGCCGCAGCCCCACCTCTACACCGTGGGATACCTCGTCTCCGCCGTCTACATGGTCGGCATTCTCGCCGCGACATCCGTGTCCTCCGCCCGCCACCCGGGCGCGTTCAAAGCCCTGATGGCGCAGGCGGCGTAAGCCGCCCCGCCGACGCACGGAACATCGTGCTCGATCTCGCTTCGCTCGTCGAAGACAGCACCGCCGCTACCCGGACCGGGACGCACTGGTGCTGGGCGGAACCAGGCTCACCTAAGCCGAGGTGAACGCCAAGACGAACCAAGTCGCCGGACTGCTGGCCGACCGCGGCGTCGAGCCCGGCGACAAGGGCGCGCACGGGACAAGAGCGGCTCCAGGTGCAGGTGCTCGAAGGCCACGATCCCTCGAAACGTCCCCAATGGTCACCTTCAGCGAGCCCGACCGGGAACCGCGACGACATGACCGTGCGCGTATCCGTTTCTACGCCGGAGTGTTCGGTCCCCGCCATCGCATGGATCTCCAGGACACATACGACGTCGAGGCTGGTCTCGCTCAGCGGCTCGGAGGTACGTCCGAGCCGCCCCACGCAACGAGACATCCGCGAGCTCGAGTGGCTCGCTCCCAGTCCGCCTCGGCCGCGCGCCTCCCGACGACCGTCCGTCGCACCTTCCCTCGACAGAGAGGAAACGCACTGGTCTGACACCACAGGAACCAAGACGTACGACGTGGCCGTGCTCGGCTGCGGACTGATGGGCGCCGCGCTGGCCCGCAACTTCGCCGCGAAGAGCAGCAAGACGGCCGCGTGGAACCGCTCCCCGGCCAAGGCCGAGGCCCTCGCGCCCGACGGAGTGAGCCCGATCCAGGACATCGACGAGACCGTGCGGTCCTCGAAGCTGGTGGTCGCCTGCACCTCGACGTACGACACGACGCGTGAGGCGCTCGCGGGCGTCACCGACTGGACCGGCATCACGCTGGTCAACATCGGCACCGGCAGCCCGACAGAGGCCGAGGTGCTGCAGGCCTAGGCCGGCGAGCGCGGCGTTCCGTACCTCGACGGCGCGATTCTCTGCTACCCGCAGCAGATCGGCACCGAGGAGGGCCTGGTCCTCTACTCGGGCTCATCAAAGGCGTGGGTCGAGCACGAGCAGACCCTGATGGCGACGGGCCCTTACTCGGCACGGGTGTCAGGCGACGTCAAGGCCGCCAGCGTGCTCGATGCCACCATCATCGGCGCGTTCTTCTCGCCGGCGCTGAACGGTCGAGGCGGCGACCTACGCCCTGGACCAGGGCGTCGCCCCGGAGACCCTCAACGCGTTGAGCGAGATGGCCGGCCAGACCTTCGCCGCCATGGCGAAGGAGTCGGTCACCGCGATCGCGAGCGACCAGCACGAGACCGACACCGCCCATCTGAACGCATACGCCGTGGGCTGCCGCGCCGCGCTCGACGTCATACGGGCCGCGGGCTTCAAGGTCCGGCTGCTCGAGGCCGCCGGGGAGAACCTGAACGAGGCCGAGAGGGCCGGCCTCGGAGAACTCGGCTTCTTCGCCCTCACGAAGGTGGCGCGCACCGGCGGCTGAGCCTCTACGCCGGGGGCTACGCGGCCCATGGGAAATCCACTGATCCTCAGCGCCACCGACGACCTTGGCGGCCCGCCCGCCCGAGACCGGCGCCGCATACGCCCCCGACGAGCTGCGGTTCGCCACGAGGCGCGAGACGTCCGCGCCGCCTGGAACGCCGGTTCTCTCGCGCCGAGTCCGTGGTCCGCGACTGGAGCGACGAGGCCCGGCCTGGTCGAGGCCTCGGGTGGATGACTCGTCTGAGGCGCGACCCGCACCCCCTCATCAATAGAGTCCTCATGCGTCAGTGCAACGGTCGAATCGCCGTGATCACCGGAGCGGGATCAGGCATCGGGCGCGCGCTAGCAGTCGGCCTTGCCAAGCGTGGTGCGCGCCTGACCATCTGCGACGTGGACGAGCGCGGCCTGGCCGAGACCGCCGACCTCGCCGCGGCCCACGGGGTGCCGGTGCATACCGCACGCGTCGACGTTTCCGACCGAACGGCGATGGACGCCTACAGCAAGGAGGTCGTGGCCCACTACAAGACCGTGCATCTGCTCGTCAACAACGCAGGCATTGCTCCCGCCGTCGACGGCTTCGACGTCAGCTTGGCCGTCTACGATGCTGTTCTCGGCGTCAACCTGTGAGGCGTGATCAACGGGACGAAGGCCTTCCTCCTGCACCTCATCGAGTCCGGCGACGGCCACCTGGTGAACATCTCGAGTATCGACGGATTCCTCGCCCAACCGGCGAACAGCGCCTACGCCACAAGCAAGTTCGCCGTGCGCGGGTTCACCGAATCGGTACGCGCGGGCCTGCTCGCCGCTGGTCTCCCCGTCCGTGTCACGGTGGTCCATCCAGGAGGGGTGTCGACCGGCATCGCTACCAGCGCTCTTGAACGAGCTCGTTCGAGTGGCGTCGGCCTCACCGAGCGCCACGTCCAACGCCTCAATACCTTCAACGAGAAGTTGCTTCGTATGCCGCCCGACCAGGCAGCCAAGATCATCCTGAATGGCGTTGCCTCCGGCAGACCACGCATCTTGGTGGGAATGGACGCCCGGATGCTCGATTACCTAGCCCGCATTGCTCCCAAATCGGTGCCCAGGCTCACGGCCTGGATGGAGCACAAGCTGTTCCCCGTCGATGCCGCAGCGGGCCGAGCGCGAACCGAGGCCCCCGCTGCGAGCGGATCAGCCTAAGGCCCCGTTGCGGGACGACCAGCCGTTGTGCTCGCGACACGGCCACTCGAAGCCGAGCGAGGCACGCAACTCGTCCCTGCCGCACGGTGCCTCGGCAGCGCCGTGCGCGACATCGCGAGAGAAACCCATCCAAGCAGCGGACGCCTTCGCCCCGAGATCGGAGAACACATGATGGATCGACGAAGCAGGATCGCCTGCCTCGCGCTCAGCCTGGCCGCACTGGGCGTGGCCGGACCATCCGTTGCCGTCGCGACGGGCATGGAGAGCCATGCCACCGCAGCAGAGGCGCGCCCGAGCTGCAGGGGACCGCTCGATGTGCTCCTGACGAACGACGACGGTTGGTCGGCACCCGGAATCCAGGCCGTCTACACAGCGCTCAAGGCCGCCGGCAACCGGGTGACGATGGTCGCCCCGCTGAAGAACCAATCCGGCATGAGCTCCCGGATCGCGTACGGCGAGGTGCTCGAGGTGACCCACCCGGTGGCAACCGATGACGACATCCTCGCCGTCGACGGTTCCCCCACCGACGCTGTGGCGTTCGCGCTCTACACGCTCCCCGCCGACCGGTACCCGGATGTCGTCGTGTCGGGTACCAACTACGGACAGAACACCTCGCGCGTCACCAACCATTCCGACTGTCGGTGCGGCAACCACCGCCATGGACCGCGGGGTCTCGTCGATCGCTGTCAGCTCCGAGGCCCCTTGGGACTATGACTGGAACGACACGAATCCGCTGGACTTCGAGGGCACGGCGGCCTTCGTGGTCACGCTCCTGCGCACCCTGCAGGAGTCATCCGCGGACTGCCAGAGGCTCCTGCCCAAGGGCCTCGGCCTCAATGTCAATTACCCGTTCGACGAGTTCGAGGGAGTGAAGGCAGCGAAGCTGGACACCATGGACCCCTTCCCGACCACCTACACGCTTCGGGACTACGGCAACTACGAGATCTCCGCCAAGAACGCCGGCTCGGACAGGAGCGATGTCGACTACAAGCTACTGAAGGACGGCTACGCGACGATCACCCCGCTCGACGGCGATCTCTCGGCGACGCGTATCGGCCAGGACCTCTCCTTCGTCACGACGCTGGTGAAGGCTATGAACTGACAGGTGGAGGTTCCCGCCTGTCTGCGGCGCGAGCGCTCGTCCCACGAGTGTGTTCGGGGGCGAGCGCCTTCGGTCGCCCCCTCCCGTAACAACCCAAACGAGGGACCGACTTGGACTGGGGTCTCGTCAACGACGAGACCGAATTCGACTTGCGACGGAAGGACAATCGCGATGCACACGGCCACACAGCTGAAGCCTTCGAGCTTCCAGTACCTCATCGGCGGTGAGGACACGGACCTGGCAGGGCTCTTCCCCAGCTGGACACCGGACGACCGGTTCGGCATCCTCATCGACCGTCCGCTGGGCGCGCTCGGTGCCAGCCTGCTGATCCAGGCCGCCATCGCGGCGTTCTACGACGTGCGACCGGAAAGGCGGGGCAAGGCACCCGCGTACCCCGAGATCTACGCACTCCACGTCGGGGGTCCCCTCGGCGACCACAGCGCCTTCGACTTCTGGCCGCCCCGCAAGGAGGTGGTCATCCCGACACGGAACCCGGTCGACATCCTGACCGCGGTGAACACGCACGCCGTCACCCGGCTGGCCGTGCCCGACGTCTCGGTCGGCGACGTCGCCAGGCTCGAGGAAGGCCCCAGCACCTGGGCGGAGCAGCAGAGCGCCCATGACCGGATCGCCTCCTGCTTCGCGTACGACCCCAGCGGTTGCGTGACGGCCGCTGATGTCGTACTCCGCTCGCTCGACCCACGGGCCGAAGAGAACGCCGATTTCACGCTCAACCCTCTGGCCGGCGCGCAGCAGGTGCTGGCACTTGGCGTCGACGAGCTGGCTGGAATCAGGGTCGGCTTCGACCGCCCCGAGGACACCCACCGCTGGGTCGAGCGGGTCAAAACGCGCGCGGGCGAGGTGCCAGAGCAGAAGAGGGTCGAGCTTGCCCGCGCGCGTGCCCAGGCCGCACGCGCCGACGGCGCCGTACGCAGGGAGAGCTTCCGACGGCTGTCGGTGGACGAAGCGCTGGCGCGCATCGCGGGACTGGCCTGACCCGGCTCCACCAATACCCACGCGGGCATCGTGTTCTCGCTCACGCGCCGTGCGCGAGTGCGCGCAGCCCGGCGGCGGCCAGAGGGCCGGGCGCCTCGCCGACGGCGTCGAAACCGGCGCCTCGGGTCAGCCCCTGGAGGTGGCGGGCATGAATGCCCTCCGCGATGACCGCGATCTTGAAGTAGCCGAGTGCCAGGTAGAAGTCCAGGCGGTCCAGGTCGCGCCCGCTCGCCTTCGCGTAACGGCCCGCGAGTTCGGCCCTCGTCGGCAGGCGCTCACTGGTCGAGGCCGCGGCACCGGCCAGCACAGGGGCGAAAGCGGGATCGGTGTACACAAGGTGCAGACCGAGGTCGGCGAGCGGATCGCCGAGTGTGGCCATCTCCCAGTCCACCAGGGCGCGCACGTGCGACGGGTCGTGCGGGGCGAGGATGGCGTTGTCGATGCGGAAGTCGCCGTGGACGATGGACGCTCCGGCCTCGGGTGGGCAGGCGGCGGCGAGCCGTGCGTGCAAGGTGTCGATGTCGGCGAGGTCGCGGGTGCGGACCCGGGTCCACTGGTCGTACCAGCGCTCGATCTGCCGGGAGAGATAACCCTCGGGACGGCCGAAGCCCGTGAGCCCGATGGCAACGGGATCGACGGCGTGCAGGCCGGCGAGGACGTCCACCAGGGCGTAGGCACAGTCGGTGATCTGCTGGTCCGTCAGGGTGTGAAGCTGCTCGGGAGTGCGGATGACCCTGCCCCCCACGTACTCGACCAGAGAGAACGGCACACCCATGACAGACGCGTCGCCGCAGGCGACCGCACGGGGCACCGGAACACCGCTGCCGGCGAGCGCGGAAATGACCTTGTACTCGCGCCCCATGTCGTGTGCGGAGGGAGTGAGGCCGCCCAGGGGCGGGCGGCGCAGGACCCAGATGGCCTGGCCGTCCGTGACCCGATAGGTGAGGTTGGATCGACCGCCCTGGATCAAGGAAGCCGAGAGTTCGCCGCGAAAGCCGGGGACATGGTCGTGGAAGAACGGGATCAGGGCGGCCAGGTCGAGGCCGTCCACACTGCTCCGGGCGGCGGCGCTCATGACGCACCGCCCTTGCCGCCCCGGCTGCCGGCGCCGCTGTCGTACCGCCGTACGACCCGGCGGGCGATCGCCCATCGGTGCGTCTCGGAGGGGCCGTCGTAGATGCGGAACGGCCGCACCTCCCGCAGGAAGCGTCCGAGCAGCGCGTCCCCGGACACCCCGAGCGAACCGCAGATCTGCAGCGATCGGTCGACCACGCGCCAGATGGCCTCGGCGCTGAATGTCTTTGCGATCGAGGTCGACTGGGCGGCCGAGCGGCCCTGATCGAGTTCCCAGCACGCCTGCAGGATCAGACCGCGTGCGGCAGCGATGTCGATCTCGTTGTCGGCGATCATCTGCTGGACCATGCCGAGTTCGGCCAGCCGCGAACCGAACAGCTCCCGCTCCGCGGCACGAGCCACCGCGATGTCCTGGGCGTGGCGGGCGATTCCCAGCCACCGCATGCAGTGGGTCATCCGAGCGGGGCCCAGCCGGACCTGCGCGTACCGGAAGCCCTCGTCCACCTCTCCCAGGACAGCGTCGTCGGACACGAAGCAGCCGTCGAAGAGCAGCTCGATGTGACCGCCGAAGAGGCTCTCGTCGAGAGTCTCGATGTGCCGGACGGTCTTCATCCCCGGGTTGTCGCAGCCGACGAGAAACATGGTCGCGCCGCCGCGGTCGCCTGGTTCGCCGGACGTCCGTGCCATGACGATCGCGAAACCGGCGCCATCGGCACCGGTGATGAACCACTTGCGGCCGTCGATGCGCCAGCCGCCGGGTACCCTCTCGGCGCGTGTCGTCAGCGCGTTCGGGTCCGATCCGGCGCCGGGTGCCGGTTCGGTCATCGCGAAGCACGACCGGATCTCCCCGGCGGCGAGCGGCCGCAGATAGCGCTCGCGCTGCTCGGGGGTCGCGACGGCCTCCAGCAGATGCATGTTGCCCTCGTCGGGGGCTGCGATGTTCAGCGCCAGCGGGCCGAGAAGCGAGTATCCCGCTTCTTCGAACACCGCGGCTCTGCCGCGCATGTCCAGTCCGTGACCGCCGAGTCCAGCCGCGACATGGGGCGCGAAGACACCCGCCGCCTTCGCCCCGCGCTGCAGCTCCACCCGTAGGGCCTCCGTGCGGGCGACGCCCTTGTGTTGTTCCTCCAGGGGCAGCACGGTCTCTCGGATGAAGCGGGCGGTGCGCTGGGCGAGGTCCGCCACGCCGGGGTCGGGCGTGAGATCGACAGTCATGATCACCTCAGTGGCTTACGAATGTTGTGTCGAGTAAGTGGTGCCGGGAGACCATCCCGGGGGCGGCGCGGCCTGACGTAGCGCCGTGCCGTCCCCGGGTGGCTGATGGCCTTACCGGTCTCAGCGCATCCTGATGCGCGGATCAGAGGCCGTTCGGGTACTCGCGGTACCAGTCGGCGGGAGTGAGCGCGTAGAACCCGGTCGTCCCGGCTTCACCCTCGTAGATGACCTCGACACCCCTCGGGATGGTCACGACATCGCCGGGGCCGGCTTCGAGTACCTCGTCACCGAACGTGAGCCTCAGGGTTCCAGTGAGGACGCACATGACCTCCTCGTACGGCAGCTTCCAGGGCGCGGTCGCCCCACCCTTGTCGAAGCGGGCGATCCCGCCCCCGAGCTGGGACAGACCCGTCTTCTGCGTGCGCATCTCGACGGTCATGGGACCGTTCTCGATGACGTACTTCTCGACCCTCGGCGCGAGCTGGGGCTTCAGTTCCTCACTCATCTCGTTCTCCTTACTGTGCGATCGGGTGGCCTACTGGGCGGTCCAGCCGCCGTCGACGTACATCGACTGTCCGGTCATGAAGTCGGAGGCCCGGGACGCGAGGAACACGGCCGCGCCCACGAAGTCGGTGGTCTGCCCCCAGCGCCCCATCGGGGTGCGCTGGATGATCCAGCGGCTGGACGCCTCGTCGTTCACGGAGTGTGCGGTCATGTCCGTGACCAGGAAGCCTGGGCACAGGGCGTTCACCTGGACGCCCTTACGCGCCCACTCCAGGGCGAGAGCCTTCGTCAGGCCAACGACCGCGTGCTTGGACATGATGTACGCGGTGTTGTCCCGGAGGCCGACGCTGGCGAGGATCGAGGCGATGTTGATCACCTTGCCGTAGCCGCCGGAGTTCTGCAGGTGCGGCGCCGCGGCCTGACAGAGAAGGAACACCGACCGGTTGTTGAGGTCGATGACACGCTGCCAGGTCTCGCGGGACGTGTCCTCGATCGGGGAGTCGTGGTCGTCGGCAGCGTTGTTGACGAGGACGTCGATCCCGCCGAGGTCCTGCGCGACCGAAGCGACGGTCGCGGTGATGGACTCGGGGTCGGACAGATCCGTGGAATAGACGAAGGCGTTGCCGCCTGCGGCTTCGACCAGCGCCTTCGTCTCCTTCAACTTGTTCTCGCTCCGCGCGACACACGCGACCGTGGCGCCGAACGAAGCGCAGCCGACGGCGAGTTGCCGTCCGAGACCCTTGGAGGCTCCGGTCACGAGGATCCGTCGGCCGGTGAGGTCGAACATTCCGGGGCCGATCTCGTCGGGCTCCAGGGCGTTGCTGACTGGCATTGATCTCGCTCTTTCTCGTGGGGGAGTTTTGGTCAGGTGCGTGCGAAGGACTGCGCGCCGGATTCGGCGTCGGCACCCAGCTCGGCTTCGATCGCCGCCCCGATCTCCAGATCGATCGTGGCCTCGAAGCTCGCCTGCAAGCCTCGGTTGACCAGGTTCTTGGCGGCGCCGACCGCCCACCTGGACTGTTCGCCGAGCACCTGGATCGCACTGTTCACAGCGATCTCCAGGCCGGTTCCGGGAACTGCCTCCGTCACCAGCCCCCATGACGCGGCCTCTGTTCCGCTCAGGGGCCGTCCCATCAGCAGGAGGGACTTCGCGCGCACCGGTCCGACGGTCTTGGGCAGCAGGTTGGTGAAACCGTTGGTGACGACGCGCCCGACCGACGCCTCGGTGAACTGGAAGACACACTCCTCGGCGACGATCACGATGTCACCGCTGAGCGCGATCTCGGCCCCGCCGCCGATCGCGTAGCCGTGCACCTGCGTGATGATCGGCACGCTGCACTCACGCATCGCGTGTGCCACGCGCTGCATGCGCTGGGCCACGGCTCGGGCGCTGACGGTGTTGAGGCGCCCTTGAGCGGCGGCGTGCTTGAGGTCGTGCCCGCTGCAGAAGGCACGTCCGGCGCCACGGATGATGACGGCGACGGTGTACTGCTCGACCGTCCGAAGCTGCTCGACGAGCCCGTCGAGCATGTCGTCGCTGAGTGCGTTGAGCCGTTCCGGCCGGTTCAGCGTGAGGGTCAGCACGCCGTCGGCGCTCTCCGCTATCAGGTCACGTGCAGTCATGAGGTGGCTCCTGTCTTGAGGTGATCGACGAGGCGGGTCCCCCAGATCGAGTCGATGAGGCGGGCGGCGTTCCCGCGCGTGTACTTGTCGTACGACTCCTCGCTCAGCTGGAGGTAGTCGAGCTCCGGGATGAGCCGTTCGTGGCGCATCATGGGCCAGTCGCTGGCCATGAGGACCTGGTCGGAGACCATGGTGTTCATCCAGTGAGCGACCGGCTCCCAGCCGCCCTTCGGTCCCACCATCCGCTTGGGGGCCACTGCTCCGAAGTCGGCGTAGACATTGCGGTGCTTCCAGAGCACCGCCAGCGTCTCCGTGACCCACGGCCAGCCACCGTGGCTCGCGACGATCACGAGCCCCGGGTAGGCGCACGCGATCTCGCACAGGGCCGAGGGGTGACCGAACGAAATGGGCCCGGTCTCACTGAAGTTGATGCCGCTGTGCACGGTGACGGGGTGCCCGTTCTCCTGGCAGTACTTCAGCAGCGGCGCCGCGATCGGGTGGTTCGCGGCGACCTTGAGGAAGCCAGGCTGGAAGTTCCAGCCACGGAGACCGAGATCGTCGTGAGCGTGCTTCAGGATGTCGAGCGCGTTGGGAAGCCGGGGATCGGTGGTCGCGATGCCGGCCACCAGACGATCGGGGTACGCCGTGACGGCGCGGTGGACCTGTTCGTTGACGGCGACGGGGTCGCCTGCCTCCCACTCCGCCTGCATGACGCCGATGACGTCGTGCTTCTCCATTTCGGCGATCAGGTGGGTCAGGGACCGACCGCCCGTGAACTCTTTTCCGTAGACCCGGGTGTAACCCTCGCTGTCCGTGCCCTCGAAGTCGACGCTCGTCGCCTCGTCCGCGGGCCGGATTCGAAAGTCGATATAGCGTGCGTTCATGTCGTTTGAGCTCCTGATCTTGCATCCGTTTCGAAATAGGTGTTGAGGATTTCCCTCGGATCCATGTCACGCGCCTCACCGGAAATCCCGATACGGCCGTTGACGAGGACGTAGGCCCGTTTCGCCAGCGCCAGTGCGACGGCCGCGTCCTGTTCGACCAGGACGACGGTGAGACCGTCGGCGGCGATGCGGGCGATCATGTCTGCGACGATGCCCGCGATCCGCGGCGAGAGGCCGAGGGTCGGCTCGTCGAGCAGAAGGAGGTCGGGCTCACGCATCAGAGCGCGGCCGATCGCCACCATCTGCTGCTCGCCCCCGCTGAGGGTCCCGGCCGCTTGCCGGCGCCGTTCCGCGACCCGCGGAAACATGTCGAATATCTCGGCCATCTTGTCCTTGTTCGGCCGAGGATCACGCAGGCCATAGGCGCCGAGGAGCAAGTTCTCCTCGACAGTCATCTGCCCGAAGAGCTTCCGGCCCTCGGGGCTCATCGCCACCCCGGGCCGGATGATGCCGGTCCGGCCCTTGACCTCCGCTCCGGTGGAGTCGACGATCCGCCCCGCGGTCGGCTTGAGAATGCCCGCGATGACATTGAGTGCGGTCGTCTTCCCCGCGCCGTTCGCGCCGAGGACGGCTGTTGTCGCACCGGCGGCGATGTCGAGGTCGATGCCATCGAGGGCGGGACCCTGTCCGTAGGAGACCGTGACGCCGCGCAGGCTGATCGCGTTACTCGCCATGACCGGCCGCCTCCTTTCCCTGTCCGACGTACGCCTCGACGACGGCTGGGTTCGCCGCCACCTCGGCCGGGTCGCCTATGGCGATGACACGCCCGAAGTCGAGCGCCAGGAATCGGTCGCAGATCTCGAGCATCACGTTGATCCGGTGCTCGATCAGAATGACCGTGATGGGGAGCCGGGCCCGGACGGCCTCCAACGCCGCGATCATGTCCCCGACTTCGGCATCGGACAGACCCGCCAGCGGTTCGTCGAGGCACAGGACTTTCGGGTTGGTTGCCAGAGCGATGGCGACACCCAGGCGTCGGCGCGCTCCGTAAGGGAGCGATCCGGCCGGCGTGTTGTCCCACTGGCCGAGGCCGACGATGTGGGTGAGCGCACGGGCCCGGGTGAGGTCCGCCGTCGACGCCGCGATCGGCCGGAACGCGGTCGACAGCGCCGACTTCCTCTCGTTCCCGATTCCGACGACGACGTTCTCGATCACCGAGAGCGAGTCGAACGCGGCAGCACCCTGGAAGGTGCGGGTGAGCCCTTCGGCGACGCGCTTGTGCGGCGGCACCCCGGTGAGAGAGCGCCCGGAGAGGACGACCTCTCCCGACGTCGGCGGCCGGAAACCGCTCAGCACGTTGAACAAGGTGGTCTTTCCGGCGCCGTTCGGCCCGATGATGCCGAGGATCTCGCCCGCCTGCACGGTGAATTCCACGTCCGTGAGCGCCTTGACCCCGCCGAAGTCCTGGCTGACACCGGTGACCGTCGGAACAGGCCCGCTTGTCGCCGGCCGTGAGATGAGCGGGGGCAGATCAGCAGGCGCCGGCAGCTCATCGCTCACGTCGTTTCGCCGGGCGGCGGATCCGGCACCGAACCGCTCGATGACGGCGGTCACCACACCCCGCGGCAGCACCATGAGGATGCACAGCGTCACCGCGGCCACGACGATGCCGACGTAGGCATCGGACCAGCGCACGGCGACGGGAAGTGCGCCCAGGATCAGCGTTCCCACGACCGCGCCGGCCACGTACCGGCGCCCGCCGAGGATGACGTAGGTGAGCACGTAGATCGAGAGCCACATGCTGAAGGTGGCGGGGGCGATGAACGCCATGTAGGAGGCGAACAGCCCGCCTGCGACGCCCGCGACGAACGCTCCGAGCACGAACGCCGAGAGCTTGCGCCGGAACGTGGCGACACCGGCCGCCGCCGCGAGGTCCGCCGCATCACCGATGGCCCGCAGCTCCAACCCCCAACGGGAGCGGTCGAGAGCGGTGAACACCACGACGACCAAGAGGCCGAACGTGAGAGAGACGAAGTAGAAGTCGTCGACGGTGCTCACACCCTCCGGCTGAGGAATGCCGACGATCCCGCTGAATCCCCCCGTCAGTCCCTTGAGGTACTGGAGCAACGAGGTGATGACGATGAGGAAGCCGAAGGTCATCAGGAAGAAGTAGGAGCCGGTGGTCCTGAGACTCGGAATCCCGATGATCAAGGAACCGAGAGCGGCCACGAGTCCGGCTGCCGGCAGGGCCAGCCACACGTTCCAGCCGTGCTCGGTGGAGAGGATGGCGACGGTGTACGCACCGAGCGCATAGAAGCTTCCGTGGCAGAACGACGCCTCACCAGCGACGAGGAGGGGGCGGAGGGTCACGGCGAGCACGATCGACAGCGACGTGATCACGCCGACGTGGAGGTAGTAGCCGGACTGGGTGAGCCCGAAGAGCACCGCTGCGACGCTGAACACCGCCATGACCACCGTCGAGGGCCGCGCCCACGCGGATCTGGAACCGTAAAGGGAGGAGGGGGCGTTACTCATGGCCGAACAACCCCTTGGGCCGGAGGGTCAGGACGACGAGGACGAGCGCGAAGCTCATCCAGACGGACGCCTGCGGAGTCCAGTAGGTGGAGACGCCGCTCTGGACGATGCCGATGACCAGCGAGGCGACCAGCGCACCGCCGACACTGCCCATGCCGCCAAGGATGATCGCGACGAAGCCGAGCAGCAGGGGCGCCTCCCCCATGCTGGGGAGAAGGGCCTGTTCAGGTGCGACGAGGGCGCCCGCCGCTCCGGCGAGTGCACCACCCAGGCCGAAGGTGAGCGTGCTGATCCGGTTGGGCTCGATGCCGTGGAGTCGCGCGGCGGACGGGTACTGCTGCACGGCACGCATCGCTCGTCCGAACGAGGTCCGGTAGACGAGGAAGCCGAGCGCGAGGACGAGGACGACGGCCGCACCGATGACGAAGAGCCGCTGGCCCTGCATCGTCAGGCCGGCGAACGTGACGGTCACGTCGTCCAACGGTCCGCGGACGCCGCGGGACGCGCCTCCAAAGACCAGGAAGGCGAGGTTCTGGAGGAGAAGCGTCAGGGCGATCGCCGCGATCGCTCCTTCGAGACTCAGGCCATGGAACCTTTTGAACACCAGCAGGTCGAGTCCGATGGCCACCGCCGCGATGACGAGTGCGGCAAGAACGATGGCGACGAGGTAAGGAACAGACAGCCTTCCCGTGAACAGGTAGGTCGCGTAGGCGCCGAGCATGAACAGCACCCCGTGGGCGAAGTTCACGACGCGAAGGATTCCGAAGACCAGCGTCAGACCGACGGCGACAAGCGCGATCGCCGCGCCGGCCGAGACGCCGTTGAAGAGAACCTGTGCCACTTCCATACCTCGTCCGCCTTTCCCTCAGGAGCCCGAAGTGACCAGCTCGGCCTTGCCGGACCTGACCTCGGAAACGGCGTACGGCAGCTTCATGACGCGGTCGATGCCGTACTTGTCGGCGCCGCCGTAGGAGACTTCGCCGAGGATGCCGTGGACCTTCTGCTTCGGGAGCGCGTCCGCGACCTTGGCGGGGTCCAGGGTCTGGGCGTCGTTGACGGCTGCGGCGAGCAGCAGCAGGTTGTCGTAGACGACGGCTGTCCACCCGTCGATCTGCCCCGTCTTCTTCCGCACCGAGGCAGCCCACGCCTTGCCTTCGGGCGTCAGGGCGACCTGGGCCTCCAGCGCCGGCGCGGACAGGGAGCCCTCGATGTCGCGCGCGCTGACCGTCTTGAGCAGGGTGTCAAGGATGAGGGTGTCGGAGAAGACGAAGATGCCCTTGTACCCCAGTTGGCGTGCCTGCTTGATCGCGACTGCCTGCTGGCTCGGCGGCAGCGGGCCGAAGTCGATGATGTCGGTGGTCTTGGCGATCTTCGACATCACGGGAGCGAAGTCGGTGACATCGCGGCCGACGAGTTCGGTGTGCGCCGTGAAGCCCAGGTCTTCGCCGATCTTGGCGGCGTCAGGACTCAGGCTCTGGCCCAGGTCGTCGTCGGGGTACAGGAGGACGAGACGGCCCGCGAGCCCGCCCTCGGACCGGCGGTGCTCGAGAATGGCCTTCAGAGCCTCGCGCGTGTCGTAAAGGGGGCGGAACGTCTTCGACTGGTCCTTGCCGATGAAGTCGTCGCCTGCCGCCGTTGCGAAGAGGAGCGCGTTCTCCTTGTTCACCAGAGGCTGGACGGCGGGCACGATGCCGCCGCCGAGAACCTCCAGATAACGCACGCCGTCCAGGTCGAGTGCCTGACGGGTGACGGTAACGGCCTTCGTCGGGTCGTACGCCGAGTCGTACTCCTTGATCCTGAACGTGACCGGCTTGCCGTCGATCTTGGCGATCTGGTTCTTGTTCGCGTACGCGACGGCGGTCTGGAGAGAGGCCCGCTCGGCCTCGCCGTAGGAGGCGGCCGATCCCGAGAACGAGCTGACGAGACCTATCGTGAGTTCGTGGCTGCCGTCACGTCCGTTTCCGTTTCCGCTGCCGCTTCCGCAGGCGGTCAGCGCCAGCGCCGCGGCCAGACCGACGGCTGCCGCCTTCCACCTTTTCCCGGTGTTCCGCATCGCTTGGTGTTCCCTTCTTCTCGTACCGGCTGCGGCCTTAGCCGGGTTCTAGGAGCTGATCTGCTTGCGCAGTTCGAACTTCTGGATCTTTCCGGTGGGTGTGACGGGGAACTCGGTGACAAAGTGCACGTGGTCGGGCACCAGGAACTTTGGCGCGCGCTCGGCCACGTGCGCTCTGATCTCGTCCGCCGTGACCCGGTGTCCGGGAGCGGTCTGGACGAATGCCGCGATCTCCTGCTCGGAGAAATCGGAGGCGACACCGACCACGGCGCACTCCAGAACCGCGGGATGGGAACGGATTTCGCGCTCCACCTCGAAGGACGAGATGTTCTCACCACGCTTGCGCAGCGCGTCCTTGGTCCGGTCGACGAAATGGAGGTTCCCCCAGGCGTCCTGTCTGAGGACGTCCCCGGTGTGCAGCCAGCCGTCCCGCAGAGCGGCCTGTGTGGCTTCCGCGTTGCCGTGGTAGCGGCGCAGGAGCATGCCGTCCTCGTCGGTGGCTAGGAGCAGTTCGCCGGGTGCGCCCGGCCGGACGTCGTGCCCCTGGTCGTCGATGAGCCGGATCCGGTATCCGGGACGGAGTCTGCCGAGGCCGGTCCGCAGGCTCGCGTCCCAGGACGAAGCGATGGGGACGTTCGCCTCGGTCGACCCGAAGCAGGTGGTGACGCGCACGTCGAAGCGCGAGCGGAACTCGTCGACACCCTCGATCAGCGGCACCATCAGAACACGGTCGAGCGGGTTCGCCGCGTCGTCGGGCCGCGCGGGCTGGTTGAGCAAGAACTGGGCCATGGCACCGAGCAGGAACGTCGCGGTGACACTGTGCGCCCGGACATCGCTCCAGAAGGAGTTGATGCTGAAGCGCCTGACCAGAACGGTGCAGGCGCCCCGCTGCAAGGCGCTGTAGACGACCCCCCACCGGCCTGCGATGTGGAAGAGCGGCAGCGGAGCGTAGTAGACGTCCCCGGGGGTGAGGTCCAGCAGGTCGGCCACCGCCGACGCGTACTCGTAGGCGTGCCGTTCGGCGATGACCGCGCCCTTGGACAGCCCCGTTGTCCCGGACGTGTACATCACCGCCGTGTCGGCCAGTTCGTCCCGGCGGACCACTTCACCACGGCCGGCGGTGGGCGGCAGCGGGCGCACCGTGGCGCCCGCCGAGGCGTCATGATCGACCACCAGGATCGATGCCAGGACCTCGCTGCCGGCCGCGGCGAGCCGGTCCGTGTACTGGGACTCGGTGATGACGGTACGAGCGCCGGAGTCGCGCACGATGTGGGCGAGTGTCTCGCCGATGTAGGCCGTGTTCACGGGGACTTCCACGAAGCCGCCCAGAGCGAGCGCGAGCCAGGTGATGACCGACTGCTCGGAGTTGCCGAGCATCACCAGGACCGGTTCGCCTGCCGGGAGCCCCTCCTCCTGCAGCACACCCAGGCGGCTGAGCGCGGCGTTCCTGAGTTCCCAGAAGGTGAGGGTCGTGCCGTCAAAGACGAGTGCTGGCTCATCCGGCCAGGCCGCCACCGCGTGGTCAAGGGCGGCGTGGATTGTCCTGTGCGTTGCGCTTTTCAAGGGGTGCCTCACTTACCTGTGCCGGCAATGACCGGATGGATCGCGCTCTGCCCGCGTGAACGGCGGAAGCTAGAGCTCGACTGCGAGATCAAATGCCGCATGCACAGCTCCTTCGATGCGATGCGGGTGGAGAACGTCGCCGACCGCACGCACTTCGAGCGACTCGGGCAGGTCCTCGAAGAGTTCGGCGCGTGGTTCGGTCCAGGTGTGCACGACGTAGTCGGCGGCGATCGTGATGTCCTGGCGTGCCCGCTCGGTCGGCCGGCCATGTGCGTCCACATCGCGGTACGTCATGGTGGCGAGTCCGCCGACTCCACCGTGGAGGACGCCCTTGGCGACGTCGTAGGCGTGGACCTGCGTGGAGCAACGGATGGTGACCCCGGCGGCTTCGAGGCGCGTCAGGAAGTCGTGGCGGACCTCCGGTTCGACCAGTTCCCCGGGCCCGGGGCGTGCGGTCAGCAGTTGGACATCGCACCCCCGGGCCGCGGCCGAAAGTGCAGCGGACATGCCCGAGGTGCGATCGGACTCGTCGACCACCACGACCGTGCCCGAGAGCTTCGGCCGGCCCGAGACCACATCCGCAGCGGCGAGGAGCCGCGGATGGTCCCGTGGTGCCCACTGCGGCAACGTCTCGGACGCACCCGTGGCCAGGACCACGACGTCGGGCTCCAGGGCGACGACGTCCGAGGCCTCGGCGGTCCTGCGCAACCGCACGTCGACCCCGAGCCGGCGCACCTCGTTGCCCAGCCAGTCCACCGCGTCGACCAGTCCGTCACGTCCGTCGGTCTTCGCGGCGACTCGTACGACCCCGCCCAGCTCCGGACGCTCGTCGAAGAGGGTCACCCGATGCCCCCGCAAGGCGCTGACGCGTGCGGTCTCGAGCCCGGCCGGGCCACCGCCGACCACGACCACACGGCGGCTCGTCGGCGCCGGAGTGGTCTCCAGGTCGCGCACCAGGCGCTCCCGCCCCGTCACCGGGTTGTAGACGCACTTCACGTTGCGGTGCCGCTCCAGCTCGCCGAGACACATCTGTACGCACCCGATGCATGGCCGGATCTCGTCGGTCCGACCCTCCCGCACCTTGGTGACCAGGTGGGGGTCGGCGATGTGCGCGCGCGTCATCCCGACGAAGTCCGCGTCGCCGTCCTCGATGGCCTGCGCCGCCATCGACGGATCGGTGATCCTGCCGACCGCGCACACCGGCACCTCCACCCGCTCCCGCACCTTCCGCGCGTAGTGCAGATAACAGCCGCGCGGGGCAGCCATGGTGGGAACCACCGAGCCGTCGAAGTTGGCCGAGACGTTGATCGCGTCGACCAGTCCCGTCCCTGCGATGCGCTGGTCGATGTCCAGCCAGGCTTCCTGGTCAAGTGAACCGGGCACCTCGTCGGCGCCGTTGACGCGGACCACGAGGATCGCGTCCCCGATGGCCGCGCGCACCGTCTCCAGGATCTCCCTGCAGAACCGGAATCTGCGGTCGTCGTCACCGCCGTACTCGTCCTCGCGCCGGTTGGTCAGCGGGGAGAGGAACTGGTTGATCAGCAGGCCGTGCCCGGCCGAGATCTCGACGCCGTCCATGCCGGCACGCACAGATCTCCTGGCCGCCGCCCCGAACGCCTCGACGATCGTGCGCACTTCGGCACGGCTCATGGCGTGCGGCATGCTCCCCCACGAGTGGTGGGAGACCTGCGAGGGTGACCAGGCCGGCCCGGTGGCGCCGTCCGTGCGCGTCCCCATGTGCCCCAGCTGCGTCAGGATGAGGCCGCCGTGCTCGTGGACGGCGGCGCTGAGCCGCTCGTAGCGCGGCACGATCCGGTCGTCGAAGTTGTGGTAGATCCCGTAGGGCGTGGGCGAGCTGGGGTGGACCGCGGCCAGTCCCATGGTGACCATGGCGGCCCCGCCCCGGGCACGCTCGGCGTGATAGGCGACGTCATCGTCGTTCGGAAGGGATGCGGCGTCGATGTTGTGCGTCGCGTGCGCGGTCACCACGACCCGGTTGCGCAACGTTCGCTTGCCGAGTGTCAGGGGTCGTAGCAGCGCGGCGAGGCTGCCCCCCTCGCGGGTTTCGCGGATGCTCACTTGATCTCCATGGTTGAGGGGACCTGTCACCGGACCGGCGAAGGTGCGCGCTGCGCGCGGTGGTGTGTCTCACACGTCGCGCCGCACCTCGCCGGCCTCGGAACCCTCGGAACGGTGAAGTAGCGCGGGTCAGTAGGTGATGACGGTCCGGCCGCCCTCGCCTTTGCCCATCGCGGCGAAGGACTCGTTGATCTCATGGATCGACACGGTGCGGCCGACCAGCTGGTCCAGGTCGAGCTTGCCCTGCATGTACAGGTCCACCAGGCGCGGGAAGTCCAGTGCGGGGTGGCAGCTTCCGTAGTTGCTGCCGATCAGCGACTTCTCGCGGTCCGACATGACCATGGGGTCGATCTCGATCGTCACGCCCTCGGCCGCCTGCCCCACCACCACGGCGGTGCCGCCCGGCCGGATGAGCTCGTAGGCGGCCTCGATGGTCGGCTTCAGGCCGATGGCCTCGAAGGCCCAGTCGACGCCGGCCTCACCGACGAGTTGGCGGACCGCCTCGGCGAGGTCGGTCTGCCGGGGGTTGATCACTGCCGTGGCGCCCAGCGACCGGGCGCGCTCCAGCGAACCCTCGTTGACATCCACGGCGATGATCTGACCGGCCGAGACCAGGGTGGCGCCCATGATGACCGAGAGGCCGACGCCGCCGCAGCCGATGACGAGCACCGTGTCGCGCGGCTGGACGCCCGCGGTGTTGATGACGGCGCCGACGCCGGTGGCCACGGCGCAGCCGACCAGCGCCGCCTTGTCCAGCGGTGCGTCCTTGCGGACAGGGATGGCACTGGACTCCCGGACGACCACGTGGTCGGCGAACGCCCCCGTCGCGAGGTAGCTGGGCACGGGCTCGCCATTGCGGGACAGACGCGAGGTGCCGTCGAACATGACGTTCTGGTAGGCGGTCTCCACGACCTTCGGACACAGCGCCGGCCGACCGGAGTTGCAGTATGTGCAGACACCGCAGTACGGCACCCACGACAGCACGACATGGTCACCGACGACCACGTTGGTCACGCCCGGGCCCACCTTCTCGACGACCCCGGCGCCTTCGTGGCCGAGCACCACCGGTCCCTCGGACGACCACTCACCCTTGACCACGTGGTAATCGCTGTGACAGAGGCCGCTGGCGGCCAGCTTGACGAGTACCTCGCCCTCCTTCGGGTCGTCGAGGTCGAGTTCCTCGACCATCATCGGCTTTCCGACGGATTCGAACACTGCGGCGGTGACCTTCATGGCACGTCCTTTCATGAGAATCAGGTGAGTGGTGGTCGGCCGGTGAACGGCGGGAACCGGGTCAGTCGCGGGCAGCGCCCATGGCCAACGCCACGTGCTTGGTGCGGGTGTAGTCGTCGAGGGCGTAGGTGGCGTTGTCCCGGCCGTATCCGGAGTGGCCGAAACCCACCCAGGGCATCTCGGTGGCCACCGCGAGGTGGGAGTTCGCCCAGACAGTGCCGAAGCCGAGCTGCTCGACAGCGCGGAGCATGCGGCCCGGGTCGGCGGTCCACACGGAAGCGGCGAGCCCGTACACGACGTCGTTGGCCTTCGCGATCGCCTCGGACTCGGTGGCGAACGTCTCCACGGAGATGACCGGGCCGAACACCTCTTCCCGGGCCATCTCGGAGCCTGCGGCAACGTCGGTGATGACGGTCGGCGGGTAGAAGAACCCGGCGCGGTCCGGGACTTGGCCACCGGTGAGAACCTTGGCGCCGTCGCGCCGGGCCCGGTCGACCATGGCGGCGATACGGTCGCGCTGCGCGGCGCTGATCACCGGTCCGAGCTCGACGGCATCCCCTTCGGCGGGGTCACCCATGGTCAGGGCCTCCGCCGCGCGGACGAGCTTCTCGACGAACTCGTCGTGGACGTCCTCGTGACAGATGACCCGAGTGGCCGCGCCGCACTCCTGGCCGGCGTTGACGTAGCCCGCCACGGCCAGGGTCTCCACCGCGGCGTCGAGGTCGGCGTCGTTGAAGACGACGACCGGGGCCTTGCCGCCCAGCTCCAGGTGTACGCGCTTGACCGTGGCAGCCGCGGCCTCCGCGACGCTCTGGCCGGAGCGGACGCTTCCGGTGAGCGCCAGCATGTCGATGCCGGGGTGGTGGCTCATGGCATCGCCGACGATCGATCCGGTGCCCAGGACGACGTTGAGCACGCCGTGAGGGAGGATGTCGGCGGCCAGCTCCATCAGGACGAGGGTGGTCAGAGGCGTCAGCTGGGAAGGCTTCAGCACCATCGTGTTGCCTGCCGCCAGGACGGGGGCGATCTTCCAGGCGGCCATCATCAGCGGGTAGTTCCACGGGGTGATGGCACCGACGACGCCGACCGGTTCACGCCGGATGTACGAGAGGTGCCCCTCGGCGTACTGGCCGGCCGCCGGGGCCTGCGCCGTGCGGGCCGCGCCCGCCATGAAGCGCAGTGAGTCCGAGACGACCGGGATCTCGTCGCTCGCGGCGGCCAGCGGCTTGCCGCCGTTGATCGCTTCGATCCCGGCGAGCAGATCGATGTTGGCATCGACCACGTCGGCCAGCGCGTGGAGAACCTCCGCGCGGTCCGCGGGCGTACGGCCGGCCCAGCCGGGCAGAGCCCGTCGCGCCGCGGCCACCGCCGCATCGACGTGGGCGGGAGTGCCGCTGGGGATGGTGCCCAGCGAGGCCTCACTGGCCGGGTTGATCAGTGCGATGGTGCCGGCGTCGGGCGCGGCGAGGGTGAACGAGCCGTCGATGAAGTGGGCCCTCGGCACCCTTGCGATACGGTCAGCGGCCTCGGTCAGAGTGTCCTTGGTGATCACGATGTCCGGCTCCTAGCTGTCGACGGATGCAGGTTCGGTACGGGCGGTCGGTACGGAGTCCCGGGCGGCCCGGGCTCGTTCGGCGGCTTCGAGCGCGTCGCCGGAAGGGGCGGTCGAGCGTCGCCAGGGGCGCGCCACGGCCATGTAGAGCGCACCGCTGACCAGGACCACGCCGAGGCCGATCAGCACACTCCAGCGGTCGACGAAGGCCAGCGACGCGTCACCGGGCCGGATCAGGACGAGCATCGCGGAGACGCCGTAGACAAGGGCGGCGACATTGACGGCGATTCCTGCGCGGCCGAGGCTCCAGCTGCCGCCGGGCCGCCAGCCCTTGAGCCTCATCCGCAGTGCGGCGAACGCGACCATCTGGAAGCACATGTAGATACCGCAGACCGCGAAGGAGGTGACGCGCGGCAGGCTGTCGGGTTCCACGAGCACCCAGACACAGAGCAACGTCGGAGCCGCGCAGCCGACCAGCATGGCGGCACGCGGGGCACCCTGTGCGGACAACGTCGACAGCTTCCTGCTGCCGGGCAGCATGTCGTCCCGGGCGAAGGCGAAGATCAGCCGGCTGAGTGCGGCCTCCAGCGACAGCGTGCACGAGATGAACGCGGTCAGCGCCACCACCAGGAAGATCTTGGTGCCGACCGGTCCGACCGTGGCTTCCAGGATCGCCGAGACGGGGTCGGGGACCTTGCCGCTGACGATGTCCGGCAGGTTCGGGGCCGCCAGGATGAAGCCGATGAACGCCAGACCCGCCGAGAACAGCCCGGTCACGACGGTCAGGATCATCGCCTTCGGGATGGCGCGGCCCGGGTTCTTGACCTCTTCAGCGACGTCCCCGCAGGCCTCGAACCCGTAGAAGAGGTACAGACCGGTGAGCGCGGCCAGCAGGAAGGTCCGGTAGTACGGCGCGTCACCGCCGGCGCCCATCGTGTCGAAGAAGACGCTGGGGGAGTTGTGGCGCTGGAAGATCAGCAGGTAGAGGCCGCAGAAGATCACGCCCACGATCTCCGCGTAGAAGCCGATGCGGACGACCGTGCCGAGGGTCCGGGTGCCGCTGAGGTTGAACACCATCGCCAGCAGCAGCAGACCGACGGCGATCAGGAAGGTCTGGACGGTGGTCGGCGTGAAGCCGAAGAGGCGGCCGACGAAGGGGGCGGCGAAATACGACAGCGACGTGATGGTGACGATCAGCGCGCACAGGTAGATCCAGGCGGCCAGCCAGGCGTAGCGCGGCCCCCACAGCCGACGCGCCCACGGGTAGATGCCTCCGGTGATCGGATACTGGGAGACGACCTCACCGAACACGAGGGCCACGAGCATCTGGCCGGCGGCGGCGATGACCAGCCACCAGATCGACGGCGGCCCGGCCGTGGTCAGCCCCAGCGGCATCAGGGCGGCCACGGCGCCCAGGGGTGACAAGTAGGTGAAGCCCAGGGACAGCGTCTCCACAACACCCATCGAGCGTGTGAACTGCGCCGAATCGCCGCCGCCTTCGGGTGGATGGGGCGAGGCCTTGGATGGAATCATCGTGAGTCTCCTCAGAATGTTCGGGGCCGGCTCAGCCGTGCGCCCCGCGGTCACCGCCTGCGTAGTGACGGGGGCTTGCCCGTCGGACATGTGCGGGCAGGGGGGTCAGTGCCTGGTCACGGCAGACGTGCGCTCGCGTTCCACTCGTGGTCCGCCGACAGGCTCGACGGAAGCCCGAGCAGCGCCTGCGCTGCCTGCCGTCCGATGGCCGGCGCCAGCTGGATCCCGGAGGCGCCCGCGCCGACAGCGTTGACGACGTTCTCGGCCGCCGGATGACGACCGACCACGGGCAGCCCGTCCGCGGTCATCGCGCACACGCCGGACCAGGTCCTGCCGACCGTCGCCTCGTCGGCGCCCTTCACACGCTGCGCGAGCAGTTCGACGACCTGCGTCATGTCGTCCTCGTCGAGCGGCTTGGGGCGCAGACTGGGCGTCGCCTCCTTGAGGTTGCCGTCCTCGCTGTGCAGACCGGCGATGAGCTGGTGGGTTCCCTCCTGACGGAAGTACACCCCCGGCACGCCCGATCCCGGGATGTAGTCCATGACGAAGGGCAGCGAACGGGTGGGTGGCTCCTTCAAGTTGGCCACGACGACGCCGTAGAGCTGGTTCGACACCGCTACCGGGGCGTCGAGAAGAGCGGCGATGTCAGGTGCCCACGGCCCCGCCGCGTTCACGACCCAGTCCGCGTCCAGTCGATGGGTGGTCGTCACCAGGGTCCACCCGCCCGAGTCGGCCCGGTCGGCTACGACAAGAGGCGACGACGAGAGCACGCGCACGCCTGCGGCTCGTAGGCGCGCGGTCATCACCGCGCAGAACTCGTATGCGTCGATGTATCCGTCGGAGCGGCCGATGAGACCGCCGACAAGGTCATCGCCCGTCAACAGGTCCGGCCATGAGGAAGCGATCTGGTCCCGGTCCAGGATCTCGGCGTCGACGATCCCGAACGCCTGCTGGAGCGCGCGCGACGCACGGAAGCCGGCCATGTCATCTTCGGTCCGCGCCAGCCGGAGATATCCCGAGCGTGTGAAGGAAAGACCTGTCTCCTCACTCAAGGCATCGAAAAACCGGCGGCCGTATGCCCTGACCTCGATGGCGTCGGCGGTCGAGAACTGCGTCTCCACCATTCCGACGGAGAGACCCGAGGTGCCCTCGCCCGGGTGGGCCATGTCCAGCACCGTGATCTCGAGCGGCGACGAGGCGAGTTCCACGAGGTGCCATGCGGTGCTCAGGCCCAGGACCCCTGCACCGACGATGACGACTTTCTGGGAGATCGGCATTACGCGCCCTCGCGAACTGCCGTAAGTGCATGACGGTAAATCAACGTATGTTCCTTGCCGTTCGCCGTGCGAGGGCTCTCGCTGATACAGAATTCACGCAAGTGGACCTGGCTCGATCCCACGCCGTCGCGTCGGGGCGGAGTGCTCAGAGGCGGTACGTGCCCAACGTCGAGGCCAGCCCGTCCGGGGACACCGCCTCCGCGATCGCCGCGGCGATCCGCTCGGTGGCCGCACGGCTGGTCCGGCTGAGGGCCGTGAACTGGATGTAGCCGTGCACGAGCCCGCTTTCGCGGATAACTCGGGTCGGTACCCCGTTCTCGAGGAGCCCGGCGGCGTATTCGAGCGCCTCGTCCCGGAGCGAATCAAATCCGGCGACCGACACCACGGCAGGGGGCAAGCCGTCCAGGTTCCCGAGCAGCGGGTTGACCCGAGGGTCCGTCATATCGGTCCCGGCCGGCAGATAGTGGTTGCTGAACCACTTGATCTGCTTGGCGGTCAGGGCCGGGCAGTCGGCGAACTCGCGGTGTGAGGGACGCTGGACCGTCAGGGCGGAATCCACGACCGGGTACATCAGAACCTGCAGGAAAGGCTGGACCTCGCGGCCGCGCAGTTGCTGGCACAGCACAGCGGCGATGTTGGCCCCGGCGCTGTCGCCGGCGACGACGATGCGGTGCGGATCGAGACCCCACTGCGCGGCGTGCTCGACCGCGTAGTCCCACGCGGTCAACGCGTCGTCATGCGGGGCGGGGAACGGATGCTCCGGAGCGAGCCGGTACTCGACGGAGAGCACGTCGACGCCGGCCTTGAGAGCCAGGAGCTTCGCCGGAGAGTCGTAGTCGGCTCGGCTGTGGACAACGAACCCGCCCCCGTGGAAGAACAGGAGGAGACCACGCGACGCGGATCCCGCCCGGTATCGGGTGGCCTGCAGTCCGCCGGGCAGCCGGAGTTCTTCCTGGATCGCGAAGGGCGGCATCCGGTCGGCGAACGTCCGGCACTCCGCTGCGATCACCTCACGAGCGCGCACCGGGTCGAGATCGCTGTAGTCGTCGGCCTTTTCGGTCATCTGCATCAGGAGGGCGATCTCGGGCGCCATCTCCTCGCCGTCGGTGTTGACGGGCACGTTCGCCAACCGGCGAAGGATCGGCTGGGGAAGACGACAGGCGAGGATGCCCATCGCCCGCTGCATCCGCTCCGCCAGGGTGAGCTTGGCAGGCGAGGTCATCGTGTCCCTCCCCGCCGATGGGAAGCGGTGGTCTGCAGCTTCCCGTCCTCGGACCGCACCGGCGCCGAGGTCCTGGTGCTGAAGCGCAGATGCCTGTCGAACAGGGCGCCCTTGAGGAGCTTGGCATCCTGGCTGTACGAGGTCAGCATCCGCCAGGGCAGTCCGGGGCCCTGGCGCGGGAGCTTGTCCATCGCCCTCGTGACATAGCCGGCGGTGAGGTCGAGCAGCGGCCGCGTGGGCATGCCCGGATCCGGAACCGGGACGGCGATCTCGTGCCCGTGGGCGTCCATGTACTTAATCAGGTCGCAGATGTAGCGACTGGTGAGGCCCACCTTCAGGGTCCACGACGACGACTTCGTGTATCCGAGCGCCACGACCCAGTTGGGAACACCGGAGAGCAGCATCCCGCGGTACGTCACGGTGTCCGAGAGGACGACGGGCTTTCCGTCCACGCTCTGTTGGACTCCCCCGAAGAACCGCATATTGAGACCCGTCGCCGTCACGATGACGTCGGCCTTCAGCTCGCGTCCCGAGGACAGCAGAATTCCTTCCTTCGTGAAGCGGGCGACCCGGTCCGTGACCACGGATGCCTTCCCGTCGCTGATCGCCCTGAAGAAATCGCCGTCCGGGGTGGCGCACAGCCGTTGGTCCCACGGCTCGTACGGCGGATTGAAGTGGGTGTCGACGTCGAAGCCTTCCGGGAGAGCCTTCTTGGTGTAGTGACGGATCAAGGCACGCCCGGCTCGCGGAAACTTCTGCACAAACCAGACGAAGCTCTGGTCGCGCCAGATGTTCTTGCGCCTCGTCAGCGCGTATCCGCGCTCGGGGCCGAAGAGTTTCGTCAGCTGCAGCGCCAGCGAGTCGACGCGCGGCAACTCCATGATGTAACTCGGCGTCCGCTGGAGCATTGTGACGTGTGCCGCCGCGCCGGGGCCCGCAGTCATGGCTGGCAAGAGGGTGATGGCCGTGGCGCCACTGCCGATGACAACCACCTTCTTACCGGAGTAGTCGTAGTTCTCCGGCCAGTGCTGCGGATGAATGATGTCACCGGTGAACTCGTCGCGGCCCTCGAAGTGGGGCGTGTACCCCTCGTCGTAGCGGTAGTAGCCGGTGGCGCCGTACACCCAGCGGGTCTTCATGGCCAGCTCGGTGACCGCTCCGCGCCCGTCAGTGGTCCGCACCCTCAAGGTCCACAGAGCCTCCTCGCTCGACCAGTCCGCCGACACCACCTCGTGCCGGAGCCGGATGAGCCTTTCCAGGCCGTACTCCTCGACGGTCTCCCGCAGGTAGTCACGAATCAGGTGGCCGTCGGCAATGGCGGACTCGTGGCGCCACGGCTTGAACTCGTATCCATAAGTGTGCAGATCGGAATCCGACCGGATGCCGGGGTACCGGAAGAGGTCCCACGTGCCTCCGATGTTGTCGCGCCCTTCGAGCACCGCGATCTTCTTGCTCGGGAACTCCTTCGTCAGGTAGCAGGCGGCTCCGATTCCGGAAACACCCGCCCCGATGACGACGACGTCAAAACACTCTGCCGAAACGGTAGAGGTATCCATGCCACCACTCCCTTACATCTGTGGTTCAGCGGCTGGACACATGGTGCCTAGGATTGGTGTGGCGCTATACACACAGGACGCGCAAGTTCCGACGGATCATGGTGCACATTGCACACTTCCGGTGCCCGAGCGTCGAACGGCGGCGAACTCTGAGTCGGCGATGCCGAGCAGCGCAGCGGCCCCGCGGGCCGGTGCGTACGGGGCCTGTGAGGTCGGGGGCAGGGCCCTCGGGTCAGTCGCTCCGCTGCTGGTCCTGCCGGAGCTCAACGAGCATCAGGGCTGCGTCGACGCCGGTGGGATCCTGATCGAGAGGCCGCGGCAGCATGGCCCTTGCGCGGGCCAGCCGGCGGTCGACTGTGTTCCGGTGGGCAAACATCCGGTCCGCCGTGCTAGAGATATTGAATCCCTCGCTCACGTACATGCGGACCGTACGTTGAATGAGCGGGTCAGCCGTCGCGAGCTCACCCAGGGTGGTCGCCACGAACTGCTCCGCCTTGGCGAGATCGGCGGTCAGCAGATCAACAAGTTGAACATCCTCGTAGCGCACGACGACATGCGGAGACCGCAGGCGCGCGAGGAGCCGCTGCGCCGCGACGGCATCCAGATGACTCGTGCGGAATCCCTCGACGTCCGATGCCGGTCGTCCGAACGCCACCCTGATACCCGGGGTCTTCATGAGAATGTTCTGGATCCTCGCCACCGGCGGGACGACTCTGGCCGGCATCCACAGCCATTGGGCGGCGGTACTCACCACCAGCGTCAGACGACGAGTGGTACCGCATGCCCGCATGACGTGCTCGGCCGCTGCCTCCAGGTGGGGGGCGTCCTCTTCGGAATCGGCCCACACGATGGCCGCGACGTGATGCCCCGTCAAGGCGTAGCCGAGCTGCTCCTCCGCTCGTACGCGGCTGATGGGTGCGCCTTCCAGCAGGAGCTGCGCTGTGGCGAACCGCTGGGGGGTGTGGGCATCGCGCCCCAGCTCCGACCGGACGTCGTCCGCGTACGCCGCCACTGCGGCGATCGAGTCGTCGACGAACGTCGTCATCGAGTTGCCGGACACCTCGACCAGTTCACGCAACTCGTCATGATCCGTGGTGGCGGCGAAGCAGGCGTCGATCCACCACTGCCATCCGACCCGCTGCGCTGCCCTCCACGACCCGAGGTCGTCGATGTCCATGCCGCGCAGCACAAGGTCCCGGGCGTAGATGTACATCTCCCGGTCCCCGGACGGCGGCACTCGACGGCCCGGATGGTGCAGGTTCGACACGAGCCAGTGCGTCATGTTGGACTTGTTGAGGCGCCGGTCGGCTTCCGCCAGCACGGGATCGTCCACAAATTCCCGCTCACGTGTACCGGCCTGCGACGCGGCCCACAGCCTGTCCAGAAAGTCCTCTGACAGGGGCAGCTTCTGCTCGGCGATTGCCCGGATCAGCTCGGAGACTCGTGCGGACGGGGCTGGCCACAACTCTTCCATAGCATGCACAGCGTAGTCCCGGCGGCCTGGTGCGGAGAAGCGCCGGGCTGGGGCGAACCAGCGTGCAGGTGCTGCCTGCGGCTGTCCGCAGGTGCACACACCTGCGCCGCGCCCTGATCCTCGACGAGGGCTAGCCACGGCCTGCTCCTGGTCGCCTGGCTCACCCTCAGGAAACGGCCGTCCGGATAGGTCACCGCCATTTGACAGGCCGTAACAGGATCCGTGATCCTCCTGACCCACAGCATGGTGTTGCGGCCACAGCCGCTCTGGAGTGCACGCCGTTGCAAGGCCCAGTTCGGGCTCGCTGTCCGTGCCCGACCCTTTCACCCGCATTCACTCGCCCGGCACCTGGCGCATCACACCACGCCTCGAGTGGAGGCGAATGCGAGCGGCCGCCTTCGCACCAAGTGAGGAACGCCGCTCACGCCGATCCGCGGCAACGTTGCGGTGAGCACAGCAGTCTGCCCCTTTCGGACCTCGGCAGGGCGCGCCCAGCCGTCTTTCACGCGTCGTCTCCCGCCGTCAGCCCGGTCATCCGTCGTCCCTCCGGAACGTCCGTGCGGCGACAGGTCACCCGCTTCCACGCCCCAGTCACCCACCTCACCCTCCGGAGGTTTCCGTGCGCTTCTCCCACGCTCCTGCTCCGTCCGACCGACCACCGACGCCCCACCTCTCGGTCGATGCCCCGCAACAAGAACGCCTTTCCACACTCCGCGAGGCCGTGCACCGCGCCGACGGCGCATTCCTTGTCCTGAACGCGGTTCCTCTCGCGGCCGGTACCGTGCTGTCGTCGTTCACGGACGTGCCCTCGGTACCTGTGTACGGGCAGCTCACGCTGGGCGTGGTGTGGGGCTTCCTGCAATGCACCCTCCTCGTCGCCACTGCCTGGCTGTACGAGGACCGGTCCACGCGTTCGTGCGATCCCCTCGTCGAGCAGTCCCTGAGCTCATGCCTTCCTCAGGTCGAGACGCCCCTTACTCCTCCCGTCAACGAGCCCTGGCGGTGAAGCGGTGAACGGGCACATCCTCAGCTCCGGCCCGGTCGAACCGCTCGGTACGGACACCCAGGCCCCTGTGATCATTGCCTTTCTGGTCTTCATCGGGATTTCCCTCCTGTGGGTTCTGGCGCTCGCCACGCAGGAGGACAACCCGGAAAGGCTCTACACCGCGGACCGGTCGCTGTCACCGCTCTTCAACGGGATCGCCATGGCGGGCGAGCAGATCACCGTCATCAACCTGTTGGCGATCCCGGGAGGCATTGCCCTTTTCGGCTACGACGCGTTCACCGTCGCCGTCGACTACGTCGTAGCGCTGGGCGTACTGCTGCTCCTTGCCCAGAAGATCCGCAACAGCGGCCTGTACACCCTCGGCGATCTCTTCTCCGTGCGCGTCTCAGGCCCGGGACTGCGCATGGCCGGGGCCGTGGTGACACTGGTCATCGCCATTCCCCTTCTTGTTGTGCAACTGAGGGCGGCCGGCATCGTCACGGCTCTCCTGGTCGGCATGTCGAGCGACGGGGCTCAGGTCCTCTGCACGGTGGTGATGGGCTGCCTCGTCGCTGCCTTCGCCGGGGTGGCGGATCTGAGAGGCACCAGCTTTATGCAGGTCGTCAAGGTACCGTTCACCTTGGTGACACTCGCTGTGGTCACGTTGCTGGCGGCCAGCAAATTCGGGTGGAATCCCGGGAGTCTGCTCGACGCCGCGGTGGCCAACAGCCAGGCACCGGACGCATACATGAGCCCAGGGCTCTGGACGCAGCCAGGGAGCCTCGGACCTCTCAGCACGATCAGCGACCACATCGTGATGATTCTCGGTACGGCCGTGGCGCCTCACCTCATCCTGCGTGTCAGTACCTCCCTGACCGGGCGCACCGCACGCCGATCCATGGGCATCGCCGCGGGGCTGAACGGTGCGTTCTTCCTCCTCCTGACCACGACGGGTTTCGCGGCGGTGGCCGTGGTGGGCAGCAAGGACATCCGCGCCGTCGATGCCAATGGGCAGTCGTCCCCGATCCTGCTCGCTGCGGCCCTGCTGCACGACGGCTCGGCGGCGAAGGTCACGCTCATCACCATCATGGCTTGCGTCGCCTTTCTCGCGGCCCTCACGACCGTGACCAGCGTGACCTTCGCCGCCGCCGTCTCCATCGCCCACGATGTGTTCGCTCGAAGCAAGCGCCGGCACACCGACGTCGGAGAAGTGCGGACGCTGCGTCTGGCAGTGGTGCTTCTGTGCACGGGAGGCCTGTCACTCGCCGCTGCGACCCATCGATATCCGATCGAATTCCTGGTCGTCTTCTCGCTGGGCGTCGCCGCATCATGCGTCTTCCCCGCACTGATCTACTCCTTCTTCTGGTCCGGGTTCCGCCGACGAGGGCTTCTGTGGTCCGTATACGGGGGACTTCTGCTCTGCGCCGTCCTCACCTTCTTCTCCCCCGTCGTCTCCGGAACCCAATACGCACTGTTGCCGGAAGTGGATTTCCATTGGTTTCCGCTGAACAATCCGGGCGTGGTTTCCGTACCGGTCTCATTCATCCTCGGGTGGTACGGCAGCATCACCTCGCCAGAAAATGCTGAGATCGACTTCGAGTGTTTTGAGTACAAGATCCTGACGGGAAGGAATTCGGACTGAGAAGGTCGGCTGCGGCGTCGGGCTCCGGGCCTCCAGGACTCGTCGACGCACGTCGGGCGGGCATGGCCGGAGTGCCTCAGCTCGGCTCCGTCGCTGCTTTCAGCCATAACAACGGGGCGAAGAGATGCTCTGCGGCCCATCCCGTGTGCAGTGTGCACCACGATCTGTTCGAACTAGAGGTGAACTGATGTGGTACGGCGCGGCCCGCAGGACACACACTGGAGATCCAGGTCACAGGCGACGGACGCGCAAGCCCGGTTTCAGCCAACCGAGGGACTGCCTTCGACTGAGGTCGCGCCCGTGAGAGAGGCCCAGCGGTCCTCCCTGAATGCAGTCGTCCTGCGCCCCGACAACGAAAAGGTATGGCATGACCATCTCAGAGGTTTCCCTGCGCCGGATCCCGGCCTCCGCACCGGTCGATGAGATCCTGGCCGTCTTCCACGAGGACGGTGGCGTCATCATCGAAGGGCTCCTCAGCCCGGATCAGGTCGAGCGGTTCAACCGCGAGATCGAGCAGCCGCTGCGAGAACTGGCCGCCGGCTCCAAGCACGAGGACGAGTTCGTCGCCGAGTTCCACGGGAAGAACACCAAGCGGCTCACGAACCTGGTCACGCGCAGCGAGACGTTCCGGGGCGAGATCATCGACCACGACCTGGTGCACGCCCTCGCCGACGCCGTCTACCTGGAGGAGTCGGGCAGCTACTGGATGACCACCGCGCAGGTCATCGAGATCGGGCCCGGCAACGCGGCGCAGTTTCTCCACCGGGACCTGGAGAACTACTTCCCGTTCATCGGTATGGGGCCTGCAGGCCCCGAAGTGACCATCAACTTCCTGATCGCCCTGACCGACTTCTCCGAGGAGAACGGGGCCACCCGGGTCATCCCGCGAAGCAACCACTGGGAGGACTTCGAAGATCGCGGGACTCCCGAGCAGACGATCCCGGCTCTCCTGCGTGCGGGCGACGCGCTCTTCTTCAGCGGGAAGACGGTGCACGGCGGTGGTGCCAACGTCACGTCCGACGAGTACCGGCGGGCGGTAGGTTTCGCTCTCAATCCCGGTTACCTGGTCGGCGAGGAAGCTCATCCCTTCCTGATCGACCTCGACCTGGCCAAGACTCTCTCGCAGCGGGTGCAGCGCCTGATCGGATTCCGCTCGCAGTACCCGAAGGGCTCCCCGGGGCTGTGGCAGGTCGACTACAGCGAGCTTGCAGATCACCTCGGGCTGTGATGCCCGCTCTACCGAGACGCTGAATCGACGACGGCGACACGTAGGTGAGCCCGCCTGACGACGGACATCTCTGGCATCAGAGGCCCTGCGGAGTGCAACCTGTCGTGTCGCGTTGGAGCAACCCGGCTGTCCCCGCCTTCCGGCGCGGGCGGGGCCGGCCGACCTGCGCGAGGTCATGGTGCGTTGCGCACCGCCATCGACGTAACCGCGGGGTTTCTTCTCGTAGCTCGGTGCTGTCTGAAAAGGCACCGTAGGCGCCCTACGGTCCGCTGCCTCGTGTCCCCAAGGCGCCCCCGAGAACCCGGACCGGAGGCCAGGCCGCACGCCGTGCGACCTACTCCGCCAGGCCTTCCGGTGAATCGCGAGCATCGCGTTATAGGAGCAATTCGTGCAGTCAAGACCATCAAACAGCAAGTGGCGCATGCTTGCGGTCTCCTTCCTGATCATCGTGGGCATGTCTCTGCCGTACTACGGCTGGACGCCCAGCCTGACCGCGATCGCGGCGGACCTATCCCTCGACTACACGCAGGCCGCTTCGCTCATGTCCGTGACCGCCGCCATGGGCGGCATCGCGGTGCTTCTGGGTGGAGCGCTTGTCGTCAAAGTGGGGCCCAAGAGCGTCATCCTCGCGGCGCTGGCCCTCGCCATCGCGGGCCAGATCCTCTTCGCCTACGTGGACGGCTACACCGGTGCGCTGGTGGCACGCGCCATCAGCGGTGCGGCCGTCGGCCTCCTGATCGTGGCTCCCTACACGCTGGCCATCAGCTGGTTCCTCGAGTCGGGGCAGGCCGGCCGGGCGGCCGGCGTGATGCTGGCGGGTGACGGCATCGGGGTCCTCTTCGCACTCGTTGTGTTCGCCATGGTGCTCGGATCCGTGGACTGGCGCGGCGCGCTGCTGGCGCAGGCCGGCTATCTGGCGCTCCTCTTCCTCACGGCCCTCGTCTTCCTGAGGAATGCACCCGCACCGGAAACGGCAGAAGAGCAAGGACACGACGCCGAAGGCACTCGGACGAAGGCGTTCGGCGCGATTCTGCGCGCGGTCCGCACGCGGCCCGTGCTCTCCGCAATGGCGTTCTACACGGGAACCTGGGGGCTCTTCTCACTCGTCGTGAGCTGGATGCCCACCATTCTGATGAAGGCCGGCTGGCCGCAGGCCGTCGCGGGGCTGTTCTCGTCCTCGGCCAGCCTTGCCGGCATCATCACCGCTGTCGCCTTCGGCCTGTTGTCCTACAGGGTCACCGGCCGCCGCAAGCTCATCATCGTCCTCGCCGGATTCACGACGGCGGCGTTCGTCGGTCTGCTCTGCTTCTCGGTCGCCGTGGGAAGCTACACCCTGGCGGCGGTCTCCCTCCCGCTGATCGGCCTGGCCGCCTACGCGGGAGCCTCACTCTCGCTCACCGCCGCCAACGAGTCGGTCGACG